>NZ_JBMQQZ010000086.1:0-7190 GCF_057362025.1 Bordetella sp.
GTCGCCGTCGCTCAAGCCTTCGGCGTGCTTGCCTTCGAACTCCGCGAAGAGATCGCCGGGCATCTTGCCCATGATGTTGACCAGCATGTTGAGGCGGCCGCGGTGGGCCATGCCGACCACGATTTCCTGCACGCCGTTTTCCCCGGCGTGATTGACCACCTCGTCCATGGCCGCGATGAAGCTTTCCCCGCCTTCCAGCGAAAAGCGCTTCTGGCCCACGTATTTGGTGTGCAAGAAGCGCTCGAGACCTTCGGATTCGGTCAGTTGCTGCAGGATATGGCGTTTATGTTCCGCGGAGACCGGCGGCGCGCTGAGCGTCGATTCCAGCCGTTCCTCGATCCATCGCTTGACCGCCGGATCCGAGCAATGCATGAATTCGGCGCCGATGGTGCGACAGTAGGTGTCGCGCAAGTTCTTCAGGATATCGCGCAGCGTCATCGTGCTGGCGGTCGTGAAGTAGGTGTTGGTCGCGGAATAGACCTGGTCCAGATCGGCTTCCGTCAGGCCGTAGAACGCCGGATCCAGTTCGGGAATCGTCGGCCGTTCCTGCCGCTTGAGCGGATCCAGGTCGGCGTAGCGCGAGCCCAGCGTGCGATAGGCGCCGATCAGCTGCTGCACCGAAATCTGCTTGGACGCGACGGAAAGGTCCGGCTCCTGGGCGCGATGCACAAAACCGTTGGTGCGCGCGCGCTGCGCGAACGAGGCAACGATAGGGGCGTGGGCCTGGTCGCGGGTGCTTTCCTGGCCATCGGTGGCGGGCAGGTGCTGCAGCGAATCGAAATAGCTGCGCCAGTTATCCCCGACGGAAGCAGGATTGTCGAGATAGGCTTCGTAGAGCTCTTCGACGTAGGGAGCGTTGCTCCCGAACAGATATGAGGTGGACTTGGATTCGATCTCTGTGGACATATAACGCTTCACCTTACCGGGTGCTTCACCCGTTGCGATGCAGGAAAACCTTCCGCGACACGGCTCAACCGGTTGGCGGATAGCGGGGGCAGAAGGCACGTACAAGCCTTGATAGCCGTATCGAAGCAGTATAGCGCTTTGTATGACCGCTCGCGCGGCGAGCCCACCGCAGGATCGAAGGGGCGCGTCCGACTGCCATATTTTGCGCATATTTCGTGGCAGGACGGAGACAAACCGGCCGGTTCTGGCACCGGTTCAGGCGCCGGTCAGGCGGCAGGATCGGGGTAAGGGTGGACGAGGCGTATCGCGGCGGCGAATTTACGCCGCGCTGCAACAAGCTTCCGCTGGCGCTTTCTGATGAAATACGCGGTCGGCCCGCTCACGTCGCCACGCCTGCGTCCGCAACCTGGACGTCCCCGCCCCGATCACGGGCGCCCCGCGACACCGATCCACCCGACCGCCGCAGCCGCCGCGCCTCGCCGCGCGCGCACGGCGGTCCGCACCTGGCACCGTTTTCCCTTTCCCTGATAAAGGCTGTACCGCAATGGACGACACCCTCACCAAACTGGCCCTGGATTATCACGCCTTCCCCACGCCGGGGAAGATATCCGTCATGCCGACCAAAACCCTGGCCAACCAGGATGACCTGTCGCTGGCCTATTCGCCCGGCGTGGCCGCGGCTTGCATGGCCATCCACGCCAACGGAGACGAGGCCGCATCCAAGTACACCTCGCGCGGCAACCTCGTGGGCGTGATCACCAACGGCACGGCGGTACTGGGCCTGGGCAACATCGGGCCGCTGGCCGCCAAGCCCGTCATGGAAGGCAAAGGCTGCCTGTTCAAGAAATTCGCCGGCATCGACGTCTTCGACATCGAACTGGCCGAAACCGACCCGGACAAGCTGGTCGACATCATCGCGGCGCTGGAGCCGACGCTGGGCGGCGTCAACCTGGAAGACATCAAGGCGCCCGAATGCTTCTATATCGAAAAGAAGCTGCGCGAACGCATGAAGATCCCGGTCTTCCATGACGATCAGCACGGCACGGCCATCATCTCGTCGGCGGCCATCCTGAACGGCCTGAAAGTCGTGGGCAAGCGGATGGACCAGGTCAAGCTGGTGTGCTCGGGCGCCGGCGCGGCGGCCATCGCCTGCCTCGATATGCTCGTACAGCTGGGCATCCGCCAGGAAAACATCTTCGTGACCGACTCGCGCGGCGTCATCTGGGAAGGCCGCGAGCCCAACATGGAACCCAACAAGAAACGCTACGCGCAGAAGACCGACACGCGCACCCTGGCGGATATCGTCAAAGGCGCCGATGTTTTCCTGGGCTGCTCCACCGCTGGCGTGCTGACCGCCGACATGGTCAAGACCATGGCGGAACAGCCCCTGATCCTTGCCTTGGCCAATCCGGATCCGGAAATCCGCCCGGAAGTCGCCAAGGCGGCGCGGCCGGACTGCATCATCGCCACGGGACGTTCGGACTACCCCAACCAGGTCAACAACGTGCTGTGCTTTCCCTTCATCTTCCGCGGCGCCATGGATGCCGGCGCGACCCGCATTACCGAAGAAATGAAGTTGGCCGCCGTAAGGGCCATCGCCGAACTGGCCGAAGCCGAGCAGAACGACGAAGTGGCGCGGGCCTATGCCGGACAGGAACTCAGCTTCGGGCCGGACTACATCATCCCCAAGCCCTTCGACCCGCGCCTGATCGTCAAGATCGCGCCGGCCGTCGCCCAGGCCGCGGCGGATTCCGGCGTGGCGCTGCGCCCCATCCAGGACATGGAGGCCTACCGCCAGAAGCTGATGGGCTTCGTGTATCACTCGGGCCCGCTGATGCGGCCGCTTTTCCATCAGGCCAAGCAATCGCCCAAGCGCGTTATCTACGCCGACGGCGAGGACGAGCGCGTGCTGCGCGCGGTGCAGACGGTCGTCGACGAGAAGCTGGCCCGTCCCATCCTGGTGGGACGTCCGTCCGTCATCGAAATGCGCATCCGCAAGTTCGGCCTGCGCCTGGCTGCCGGCGATGACATCGAAATCGTCGATCCCGAGGACGACGATCGTTTCAACGAAACCTGGAGCGGCTACTACAAGATGCGCGGCCGCCAGGGCGTCACGCCGGCCATCGCCAAAGCCATGGTGCGCAAGCACAACACGCTGATCGGCGCCATGCTGCTGCAGCGCGGGGACGCGGACGCGCTGCTCTGCGGCGTCGGCAGCCGCTACGACAACCAGCTGAAATACGTCGACGAAGTCATCGGACGCAAGCCGGGCACCCAGGCATACGCGGCGCTGAACGTGCTGATGCTGCCCGACCAGACGCTGTTCATCGCGGACACGCACGTCAACGAGGACCCGAGCGCCGAGGAAGTGGCCGACATCGCCATCCAGGCGGCCGACGAAATGCTGCGTTTCGGCGTCGTGCCGAAAATCGCGCTGCTGTCGCATTCGAACTTCGGCAGCCGCAGCACGGCGTCCTCCAGCAAGATGGCCCGGGCCCGCCAATTGGTTTCCGAACGCGCGCCGCAGCTGGAAGTGGATGGCGAAATGCACGCGGATGCGGCGCTGTCCGAATCGATCCGCATGACGTCCTATCCGGACAGCTCGTTGAAGGGGCCGGCAAACCTGCTGATCATGCCCAACCTGGATACCGGCAACATCACCTACAACATGCTGAAGATGACCGGCAGCCGCGGCATCGCGATGGGCCCGATCCTGCTGGGCGCGGCGCGTCCCGTGCATATCCTGACCAACAGCGCGACGGTGCGCCGCATCGTCAACATGACGGCGCTGGCAGTGGTCGATGCGCAGCAGGAAGCGGCTGAAGCAGCGAAGCGGCGCTGATGCCCCCGCGGCGGCAAGACCGCGCCCGTGCCGGGTGCGGCTTGCCGCCGAAGAACTGAACGCGCTAGCCAGGGCATACTGCCTCGGCGAGATAAACGAGGAGCAGCTATCAGAACGCGGCTATGCCGACGATAAGCAAGCGCGGGCGAACGTCGCTGCCGCTGGCATGCGCCCTGTCACATCGATGGCGGGACCCCAACCCCGTCGTCACCAGATCGCGCTTCCCGACCCGGAGTCCATCTCGCTTCATTCCCGGCTGCGCACGCTCCGGCCATAGGAGCGACGGGCTGTCGATGCGCACACTCGCGCGCATAGTCTTCCAGGAGACTGCCTCTTGCGGTACAACGTAGGGCGAACCGCGGCGCCATGCCGCGTGTCATGGAGCACGTATGCTGACCGACGCCCTGCTCGCCTGGCTGCACTTCCTGGCAATCTTCACCCTGATCGTCCCGCTTGCCGCCGAAACGGTATTGCTGCGGCCCGACATGCCGGCATCCGTCGTACGGCGCCTTGCAAACTATGACCGCCTTTACCTTGCCTGCGCAGTGGCGGTCGTCGCGACAGGCCTGCTGCGGCTTTTCTATGGCGCCAAGGGCGCATCCTTCTATCTGCCCAATCCCTGGTTCCACGCCAAGATGGGGCTGTTCGTCCTGATCGCACTGCTATCGCTGCGCCCCACCGTCGCCTTCCTGAAATGGCGGCGCCAGGCCCGCATGCTGCCCGGCTTCGTGCCGACCAACACCGAGATCAAGCGCATCCGCCGCTGGGTTATGGTCCAGGCACACCTGTTCGGCTTCCTACCTTTGTTCGCCGTCCTCATGTCGCGCGGCATCGGTCGCTGATGGACGCATAGCGGCGGGAACCGTGGCGGCCTCGGTCGTTTATCGAACCGCGGGCGCGGAACCGCCGCCGCATCGCCAACACCAAGCTTGCCACGTGTTTCAACCTGGGTAGCGAGCAGCGCTTGCTTGCCCACCACGCGAGGCAAACTCCCCATGCCCGGTCCCATCCAGTCCGCCATCACCGGCCTCGGTCCTGCAGATCCGCCACCGGCGCCCCCGCCCATGCCCGAGGCCGCGTCCGGCCAGATCGCCCAGGCATTGGAATTCGTATTCAAAGCCACGGAGCTGGGCGACCAAGGTCGGCAGGCCCTGAAGCAATGGACCAGTTGGACAGCCTATGTCGCAACGCTGGCGGCCGATGACCCCCACCTGGACCGGTTGCCCGGCTGGAATATCGTCCTGCCCATCGACCATGCGGCCACCGCGCATAACCTGTGCCGCCTGTTGCTGCGAGCGGGGGAAGCGCCGGAAGTCGCACGGGATGCCGCCGCAATGTTCTGCGCATACCCGCCGTTCCCCCGCACGGAGGACGCGGCGGCGTACCGCCAAGCGTGCCGCGAATGGCTGGGCGAGCAGTTGCCGACGCATGCAGTTGCATTCGAGGCGCTGCCGGCCTGGACCCGGGAGATCGCCTTGCGCGCGGCCAACCTGGTCGGCAAGGACTGCCGCAGTACGCCGGGATGGCGCGGACTGGACTTCAGCTACCTGTGCGCCACCTACGCCAACTTCGGCGGATGCGATCTTGGCGACTGCGATTTCTCCAAGGCCGATGTACGTGGCGCCGACTTCAGCCAGGCCAATATCACCGGGGCCCGGTTCGACGATGATGCAACCATCGTGCAGGTCGCGCGCGAGAACCGCCCCGTGCCGCCCATCGCGCTGGGCGACACGCGCCACGTGTATCGCAATGGAAAAACGTGCAGCGACCACGGATACGCCAACATTTTCGACGACAACGAAATCCTGTGCGTCGAACCCCTCGCGTGGCGGGGGCAGCTGGACGACATCGCGGTCGGCCGCACGCACGACGGCCGGCACGTCGTCCAGCAACAGTCGACGCGCGGCTGCACGGCCGCGTCCGCCGCCATGCTCCTGCTGGACCGGGGACTCGATTTCGATCCCTGTGAATTGAAGTACAGAAGCGTGGCCATCGACGAACGCATCCACGCCGATATCCGCCACGCGGGCCTGGACGTACTCCAGACACAGGTCGAATCGCTGCAGGCCCTCGCCGTCCAGGTGAAAGCGGCCGGGCCGGCGGAAATCGGCATATTCGACCTGGATATGGGCAACCACAGCATCATCCTGGACGACGTGGACCTGGACAGCGGCAAAGCCCACGTGCGCGACCCGTATCACGGCTGGTCGATCACCATTTCCTTGAACGCCCTAACCAGCCGCATCCACTTTCCCGATCGCATCATCCAGGCGCTACGGCCGCGGACGGAACAGCCTTGACCCCCGCGCCACGAAGCTCGCTTTCACATATGGGGAAAGCGGCTCATCCGGGCTTGCCTTTCCCCCAACGCAGGCACGGTCACCATGCAGCTTTCTCTCGCCACTTTCATCCCATGCATCGAGGCCCGATCCAGCGATGCGGACCCCGCCGACAACCTGGCTCGTCGAATCGAAAATACCGTCCGCTCCGTGGCCAAAACAGCCAGGCTGGGCCGAGATGGACAACAGGCGCTGCTGCGATGGTCCGTCTGGGCGGCCTATGCCACCGCGCTGGACGTCTACGACCCTCACCTGAGCCAGCAACCGGGCTGGCGCATCGTCCTGCCCATCGACGACGTGGGCTGCAGGCAGAAACTGCACCGGCTGCTGCTGCGCGCCGGCGAATCCGCGCAGACGGCCCAGGATGCCGTCGACACGTTCTACAAAAACAATCCGATTCCGACGCTACGCGAGGCCGTCGAGGCAATCGATGGCAACGCATGCTCTTCGCCCGCGGTCGGCGCCTCGCTGCGCGAGACGGCATGGAGGGAGTGGCAAAGCAGATTGCCCCGTACTGACCTGCCGGAGGTAATCGTCCCCTTCGAAATGCTGCCGGCGCCGTTCAGGGAAGTCGCCTTGTTCGCCGCCGATCTGGCAGGCAAGGACTGCCGCAACACGCCCGGGCTGGCCCGGCTGGATTTAAGCTATTTGTACGCGCCCGAGGCGGATTTCCAAGGTTGCGATCTCAGCGACTCCAATTTCTTCCAGGCGGATCTCAGCCGCAGCAATCTCACGAACACGAAAATCCGCGGCACCATCCTTCCAGGTACGGCCCGGAAAGGCGCAACTGGCACGTATGCCCCGCCACCTCAGCCTTTGACGTCGCCGCGACATCCGGAGACCGCGCAAGGTGACCGCGCTCCCATCGAGCCTATGCCCGCATGGCGCGACGGGATGCTGATATAGGAAAGGACGATATTTTCCAAAGACCGTACCGCTTGCCATGCTTCCACTTCTGTCATCCATCATCCCCTGCATCTCATCGCGCCACGAGGCCGACCGACCGCGCCTGATGGCTTCGAGCGCCGCCACCGAAGCGCTGCAATCGCTTGCCGGCAGGTGCCGGCTCAGTACCAAGGGAACACGGGCCTTGCTGCAATGGA
>NZ_JBMQQZ010000087.1:0-18630 GCF_057362025.1 Bordetella sp.
GCAGACCTGGCGTTCGAGACGGCTCTGACGGACTTGTCTGGCTTTCACGACGTACAAGTTCATGTCGATTCAAGTGTTGGGGGTGTCTACGATCTGGAGAAGGAATTGGCGGTATCGCATCCGGAAGCCGCCGTCTATTGCTGTGGGCCCGAGGGTATGATGAAGGCGGTCCAGCTGCATGGTCGTCACAGCGGGCGGGATCGCCATTATCACTTCGAGTTTTTCTCCGCTGTCACGCCTTCCGAGGAAGAGGGGGGCGACACGGAATTCAGCGTTGTCCAGGCGAGCACCGGGCGCGTGATTCCGGTGGCGAAGACCCAGACCATGCTTGCCGCCATCCGGGAAGCCGGCGTCGATATGAAGAGCGAATGCGAATATGGCGTTTGCGGCTGGTGTGCCGTCCCGGTAATCGACGGCCAGCCCTTGCACTTCGACTCTTACCTGACGAGCGCGGAGCGCGAGTCCAATAAGCTCATCCTGCCCTGCGTCTCGCGCTGCTCGTCCGCGACCATCACGCTCAAGATCTAAATCGATATCCGCAATCAGAAAGAAACCCTGTGCGGCGCTCCGTCAAGCAGCATTCTGGACTGAGCTACGGTAGGCAGCGTCCTGGCGATTGGACCAGGCGGGCAGACCAGGCAGGCACGGTGTGATTCGCTTCCTGTCGGCCGATATGCAGCACGGCGACCGGGCAGCGCGCCCAGTACGCCTACGCTGGCAGCCGCCTGGCGCCGTGGCTCGGGCGCCTGAAGGGCTCCACGCCCGGAAACCGCGCGATGGGGGCGGCTACGCCCTGCCTCAATGTCTTCACAAGTCCCAGGCGCATCATGCCGCAGCGGCTTGACGCAGGTGCAGGGCTGTCTCCAGGTTGCCGCCGGCGTTGAGGAAATACGCGTTCGGGCCAGGCCGGGGCGGCCCTGATTCGTGTCTCGGTCAGCGGTCCCGCGATGACCCAAACCCGTACAAAGTCCCCAGCGCACAAAAGAAAATGCCCAGCTTTCAGGGCTGGGCATCGAATCGTTTGGTGGCCTGGGGCGGAATCGAACCACCGACACAAGGATTTTCAATCCTCTGCTCTACCGACTGAGCTACCAGGCCAACCGAAGCCCGCAACTATACACAATTTTTCGAGGTCTTGCTGGGCATCCGTACCGATCGGTAGCGAGGCGCTATAATTCCACGCATTCCAGATAACGGCCCGCCGTCCGCGGCGGGTGGCGGCTGGCCCTACTACCCCGGCCCTGCGACCCGGCGCAGGCGATGGCAAATGTCGGTCGACGTTCTTACCTTTGGCTTGAATCACACGTCCGCGCCCGTTTCGGTGCGTGAGCGCGTGTCCATGCCCGTTGACTTGCTGCGTCCCGCCCTGGATGGACTGCGCGCCGCGTTCGGCGGCGCGGTGCGGGAAGCCGCCATCCTCTCCACCTGTAACCGCACCGAAGTCTATTGCGCGGCAGAGCCGCAGGTGGTCGAGCATTTGCCGGCCTGGTTGGCGGACGTCAATCAGGTCCAGGCCATCGATCTGCAGCCGCATCTGTATCAGCACCAGCAGGACGGCGCCGTGCGCCATGCCTTCCGCGTCGCCAGCGGCCTGGATTCCATGGTGCTGGGCGAACCGCAGATCCTGGGCCAGATGAAGGACGCCGTACGCGCGGCCGACGAGGCCGGTTCGCTGGGCACCTTGCTGCACCAGCTTTTCCAGCGCACGTTTTCCGTCGCCAAGGAAGTCCGTTCGACCACCGACATCGGCGCGCATTCGGTTTCCATGGCGGCCGCGGCGGTGCGCCTGGCCGAGCGGGTGTTCGGCGACCTGGGCGATGCGCGCACGCTGTTCATCGGCGCGGGCGAGATGATCGAACTCTGCGCCACCCATTTCGCGGCCCAGCGGCCGCGTGAAATGGTGGTGGCCAACCGTACCGTCGAGCGCGCCGAAACCCTGGCCAACCGTTTTTCGGCCGGCACCATGCGCCTGGCCAACCTGACCGAGCGGCTGCACGAATTCGACGTCATCGTGTCCTGTACGGCCAGTTCGCTGCCCATCCTCGGCCTGGGGATGGTGGAGCGTGCCACCAAGCAGCGCCGCCACCGCCCCATGGTCATGATCGACCTGGCCGTGCCGCGCGATATCGAGCCCGAAGTCGGCCGCCTGGACGACGTCTACCTGTATTCCGTGGACGACCTCGGCCGGCTGGTGCAAAGCGGCACGGACGCGCGCCGCGCGGCGATGGTGCAGGCCGAGGCCATCATCGAAACGCGGGTGCGCAATTTCATGCAGTGGATGGCCTCGCGGGCCATCGTGCCGGTCCTGCAGGACCTGCAGCAAGGCGCCGACGCGCTCCGCGCGGCGGAGCTGGAACGCGCCCGCCGCCTGCTGGCGCGCGGCGAGTCGCCGGAAGCCGTGCTTGAACAACTGGCGCACGGTCTTACCCAGAAGTACCTGCACGGCCCGCTGGCGGCGCTCAACCGCAGCGAAGGGGCCGACCGCGAACAGCTGCTGGCCGTGGTGCCGCGCCTGTTCCCCAGCCGCGACTCGCGGCGTTAGCGACGCCTGCCCATCACTGCCTCGCCGCGCATATCGCGCGGACCCGGCATGCATCGCCTTCGCCCATCCTCTTTTTTCATTGCCTGAGTCCTTATGAAATCTTCCATGCGTGACCGGTTGGAGCAATTGTCCCGCCGTCTGGTCGAAGTGGATGCCTTGCTGGCCGAGCCGGAAACCGCGGCGGACATGGACCGCTTTCGCAAGCTGTCACGTGAGCGCGCCGAAGTCGAGCCCGTGGTGATCGCGTTCGCCGCTTACCGCGGCGCGGAGGACGATCTGGCGACCGCCCAGGAAATGCTGTCCGATCCGGAAATGAAAAGCATGGCGGAAGACGAAATCAAAGTCTCCCGGCTCAAGCTGGAAGAGCTGGACGCCGCGTTGCAGCGCCTGCTGCTGCCGCGCGATCCGGACGACGGCCGCAGCGTGTTTCTGGAAATACGCGCGGGGACCGGCGGCGATGAGAGCGCGCTGTTCTCCGGCGACCTGCTGCGCATGTATTCGCGCTATGCCGAACGCCAGGGATGGCGCGTGGAGCTGATGTCCGAAAGCCCCTCGGAGCTGGGTGGGTACAAGGAAGTCATCGTCCGTATCGAGGGCGATGGCGTGTACGGGCGGTTGAAGTTCGAATCGGGCGCCCACCGGGTGCAGCGGGTGCCGGCGACGGAGGCCCAGGGACGTATCCATACCTCGGCATGCACGGTGGCGGTCATGCCCGAGGCCGATGCCGTGGGTGAAATCGTCATCAACCCGGCCGATCTGCGCATCGACACCTTCCGCGCCAGCGGCGCGGGCGGGCAGCACATCAATAAAACCGATTCGGCGGTGCGCATCACCCACATTCCCACCGGCCTGGTGGTGGAATGCCAGGACGATCGCTCGCAGCACCGCAACAAGGACAAGGCCATGCAGGTGCTGGCCGCCCGGCTGAAGGACAGACAGCAGCGCGAACGGCAAAGCAAGGAAGCCGCCGAACGCAAAAGCCTGGTGGGCAGCGGCGATCGTTCGGAACGCATCCGGACCTATAACTTCCCGCAGGGCCGCCTGACCGACCATCGCATCAACCTGACGCTGTACAAGCTGCAGCAGATCATGGAAGGCGATCTGGACGAGCTGACCGGCGCGCTGATCGCCGAGCACCAGGCCGAACAGCTGGCGGCCCTGGGCGACGAGGTCTGAGTGGCCTGCGCCAAGGACATCCTGTTCGCGTCGGGACTGCCCCGGCTGGAGGCCCGCATGCTGCTGGAGCACGTGCTGCAGAAGCCGCGCGCGTGGATCCTGGCGCACGATACCGATCCCTTGCCTGCCCAGGACGTGCGCGCCTTTACCGTCCTGGCCGCGCGGCGCGCAGCCGGCGAGCCCATGGCGTACCTGATCGGCGAGCGCGAGTTCATGGGGCGCATGTTCAAGGTCGGCCCGGATGTGCTGATTCCCCGCCCGGAAACGGAACTGCTGGTCGAGGCGGCGCTGGAATGGCTGGCGGGCTTCGAATCGCTGTCCGTGCTGGACCTGGGCACGGGCAGCGGCGCGATCGCGATCTCGATTGCCCTGGCACGGCCCGACGCGGCGGTGCTGGCGACCGACCGCAGCATGAAGGCGCTGAAGATCGCCGCGGAAAACGCCGTCCGGCTGGGCGCCCATTTGCATTTCGCCGGGGGCAATTGGTACGGCGCGTTGACCGCCGCGCAGAAATTCGACGTGATCGTGTCCAACCCCCCTTATATCTCCGAGGGCGATCCCCATCTGGAGCAGGGAGACCTGCGTTTCGAGCCGCGCCTGGCCTTGACCGACGAGGCGGACGGGCTGGATGCCCTGCGGAGCATCATCGCCGGGGCGCCAGCCCATTTGAAGCCCGGCGGCGTGCTGTGGGTCGAACATGGCTGGGACCAGGCCGAGGCGGTACGCGGCCTGCTGGCGCAGGCCGGCTTGCGGGGCGTGGACAGCCGGCGCGACCTGGCGGGCATAGAAAGGATTTCGGGCGGGTATCTGTGAAATGCTGGCAGGTACCTATAATTGAAAGAATTACCTCTTTGTGAGTGTGCATCATGAGCGACGTTCAAGAATTCATCCGCGATACCGTGACGCAGCATCCGGTCGTGCTTTTCATGAAGGGCACGGCGCAGTTTCCGCAGTGCGGCTTCTCCGGCAAGGCCATCCAGCTGCTGAAGAGCTGTGGCGTGAAGAAGCTGGTGACGGTCAACGTGCTGGATGACGACGAAGTGCGCCAGGGCATCAAGGAATTTTCCAGCTGGCCGACCATTCCGCAGCTGTACGTCGGCGGCGAATTCGTCGGCGGCTCGGACATCATGGGCCAGATGCACGAAAGCGGCGAACTGAAGACCTTGCTGGATAACGCCGGGGCCACTGCATGACGCAGGCGGCGCGCCGGCTGGTCGTCGGCGTGACCGGCGCGACCGGGTCGCTTTACGCCATACGGCTGCTGCAGATCCTGCGTGACGTCCCCGATGTGGAAACGCATCTGGTCGTTTCCGCGGCGGGCGTGCTGAATATCAAGCACGAACTCGAGATGTCCCGCGCGCAGGTGCAGGCGCTGGCGGACCGCATTTATAGCGTGCGCGATATCGGCGCGCCCCTGGCCAGCGGGGCGTTTCCCACTGCGGGGATGGTGATCCTGCCTTGCTCGATGCGCACGCTGGCCGCGGTGGCGCACGGGCTATCGGACAACCTGATCACACGCGCGGCCGACGTGACGCTGAAAGAACGTCGGCGCCTGGTGATGATGGTGCGCGAGACGCCCTACAACCTGGCGCACCTGCGCAATATGACCGCGGTGACCGAGATGGGCGGCGTGGTTTTCCCGCCGTTGCCCGCCTTCTATTTCCGGCCCGCGTCGATCCAGGAAATGGTCGACCATACGGTTTTCCGGGTGCTGGAGATGCTGGGTATCCCCGTGCCGGGCCCCACGTGGGAAGGTTCGGCCTGAGGCTTATTCGAAGCGCACGAAGCTGAGCGTGTGTTCGCGGCCGTCGCCGTCGGCTTGCGCGCCTTCTGTGTCGCCGCAGGCCGCGCCGGCCGTGTCCGGATCTTCATGATCGAAGGCGGTGTCGCCATTCGCATCGGCGATCCCGCCCGGCTTCAGACCCACGAAATCGAACAGCTGGCGGTCCATCAGGTGGGAGGGCACCACGTTCGCCAGGGCGTTGAACACATTCCAGGCACGGCCGGGATGCTTGCGGTCCCATTCCTGGATCATGCGCCCGACTTCCTTGCGCTTCAGATTCTCCTGCGACCCGCACAGGTTGCAGGGGATGATGGGGAAGCCCTGGTGCTCCGCGTAGGCCGCCATATCCGCTTCCGGGATATAGGCCAGCGGGCGGATGACGGTGTGTTTGCCGTCGTCCGACACCAGCTTGGGCGGCATTGCCTTGATCTTGCCGCCGTAGAACAGGTTCAGGAAGAAGGTGCCGAGGATATCGTCGCGGTGATGGCCCAGGGCGATCTTGGTGGCGCCCAGTTCGCCCGCCACGCGGTAGAGGATGCCGCGGCGCAGCCGCGAGCATAGCGAGCACATCGTCTTGCCTTGCGGGATGACCCGCGTGACGACGGAATAGGTGTCCTGCGTCTCGATATGGAAGGGCACCCCCAGGCCGCGCAGATAGTCGGGCAGGATGTGGTCCGGAAAGCCCGGTTGCTTCTGGTCCAGGTTGACCGCGATCAGCTCGAAGGGGAAGGGGGCGCGTTCGCGCAGCCGCATCAGGATATCGAGCAGGCCGTACGAATCCTTGCCGCCCGACATACAGACCATGACGCGGTCGCCCGCTTCGATCATGTTGTAGTCCGCGATGGCGCGGGTGGTTTCGCGGGCCAGCCGCTTGGCCAGCTTGTTGGCGTGCACGCGGGCTTTGTCGCGCGCGGCCCGGGAGGCGGCGGGTTCGGCATCCCCCTGCGCGGAGGATGCGGCACGGAAGACGGAAGTGTCGGGAGCGTTCATGCTTCGAAAGCGGTCATGAGCCGCGCGGCCCGGCGGGTCAGCGCGACGTGTAAATCTCCACGCCGACGGCGGCGCAATCGGAAAATGCCATGGGCTTGCTGATGCGGATGCGCACGGCGCGGATGTCCTTGAAGTCCGCCATCAGGCGGCCGGCAACGCGTTCGGTCAGCGTTTCGATCAGGTTCACGTGGGCGTGGGTGCATTCGGCCACGATGGCCTCGCGCAGGGCGCGGTAATCCAGCACGCTGTGGATGTCATGGTCGTCCACGTTGCGGGTAATGTCCACGTCGATCTCCGCATCGATGTGCAGCGGTTGCGTGGCCCGGCGTTCGTGTTCCAGGATGCCGATGCGGGCGTCCAGGGCAAGACGGGTAAAAACGATGCGGCGAGTAGGCATGATGCGGGGGCGGCGCGCCCGTGGGGCGCACCTGGCGTGGGAATCGGAACGTGTGCGGCATTGTATGCTGCTGGCCGGATGGCGGCGCGACCGCGGGCGCTGTCGCTACAATCGTCGCGGTAGTCCATATTCAAAGCGGGAACCTGTACCGAATGCGGGATACATCCGATGCCATCATTGTAGGCGGCGGCCCGGCCGGCGCCTCTTGCGCGATCTGGCTGGCACGCCTGGGCCTGGCGCCGCTGCTGGTGGAGGCCGCGCCACGCCTGGGCGGCCTGGAGAACGACAATCCGTTCCGGGACGACTGGATCGCCGTCCTGCCGGGCGTGACAGGCCAGCAGGTGGCCGCCAACATCGCGCAGAGCGTCGCAGCCGCGCGGGTGACGGCGTTGACCGGCCATCGCGCCCGCCAGGTCGCGCGTGCCGGCAGCGGTTTTGACGTTGCCCTCGAAACGGCCGGCGGCGTGCCCTCACGCGTGCATGGCCGCTTTCTGGTGATTGCCTCCGGGGTGCGGGCGCGTGGCCTGCCGGGGGCGGACGACGGCCGGCAATGGCCTGGCGTGCTGGTCGGCCCGGGCGTCGCGATACAAGAGCAGGATTACCGCGGCCTGTCGGTGGCGGTGCTGGGCGGCGGCGACAATGGCTTCGAAAATTACGCCTATGTGCGCGCACGCGGCGCGCGGGAAGTGCATTTGTATTCGCGCACGGTACGCGCGCGCCCGCAACTGGTGGCCAGCGCCGCCACGCCGGATCTCCACGTCGGCGACTATGTCGTCGACCCGCACGCGCGCAGCGTCAACGGCCGCCGCTATGACCTGATCCTGGTGTTCTACGGCTGGGATCCGCAGGCCGGCTTTGCCGACAGCCTGCAGCTGGAGCGCGATGCGCGCGGCTACATCACGACCGAACCGGCCACGGCGTGCACCAGCGCGGCCGGCGTCTATGCCATCGGCGAAGTGGCCAACCGCATGCATCCATGCGTGGTGACGTCCATGGCCGACGGCGTGGTCGCGGCCAAGGCCATACAGGCGGAGCTGGAGCGGGGAACGGCCGCGCGCTGAGCGCGGCGGAACAGGCGGGCTGGCGGCTACGAGGCGATCCGGTGGCGGGCCGCCTGCTCGCGCAGATACCCCGCCACCGCGCCGGTGTCGCCGCGAAACACGATGCGCCCGGCTTTTTCCTGCTGATGGCGCGCGTACATGGGATCGTAGTATTCGGCCAGCAGCACGCGGATCCACGCGCGATGGGCATCGCAATCGCCGGTTTCCAGCTGGCGCGTCAGGGCGGCGCGCATCAGCGTCATCAGCCGTGCGTAGCGTTCGCCGCCGAGCCGGCGGGAAATCGCCGTCAGGCTATCCTGCAGGCGTTGCGCGAACAGGGCATCGCCCGCGTCTGCGTGGCGTGCGGCAAACTCCGCGCGCAGGTCGACCACGTATTCCCGCAGAATGCGTTCGATGCGTTCATCCAGGCTGGCCTCCAGCCAGACCAGGGGCGCGGTCTGGATGGTTTGCAGCAATTCCAGGGGCAGGGCGTTGATACCGATCAGCCGGCTTTCGTCTTCCAGCACCACCGTCTGCCAGCCGCGCGCCTGCTTGTGCAGCAGGTCGATCGCCACGCGATGCTCGAAATCGATCTGCGACGGTTGCGGCGTGACACGCTTGCCGAAGCCCGAGCCGCGATGATTGGCATGGCGCTCCAGGTCCACCGCATTGTCGATGTCCCGCAGCGCGTCCGTCTTGCCGCTGCCCGTCAGGCCGCCCAGTATCAGGTGGCCGGGCAGTGCCGCCGCGGCGCGTATGACCTCTGCCAGGTAGGCACGCATGGCCTTGTAGCCGCCGGCCACGCGCGGGTAGTCGATACCGGCTTCCTCTTTCAGCCATTGCTGCGTGATCTGCGAACGCAGCCCGCCACGGAAGCAATACAGATAACCCTGCGGGTTCGCCCGGGCGAAATCCGCCCAGGCCTGGATCCGGCCGCGCTTGATATCGCCGGACACCAGCCGGGTACCGAGCGCGATGGCGGCCTGTTGCCCTTCCTCTTTGTAGCGCAGCCCCACCTGTTCCCGCTCGTGGTCGTTCATCAGCGGGATGTTGACCGCCGTGGGAAAGGCGCCCCGGTCGAACTCCACCGGGGCGCGGACATCCAGCAGCGGTACGCCGGACAGGAACAATTCGCGGAAGGATCGGGCGTCCGGGCGGACGGCAGCGGCTGGCATGACGGTGAACCTGGTCGGCGGGATGGGCCGGATACGAAGGGAAGGGCGGCGGATGCGGTCAGGACGATGGCTGCGACCCGCCCGATGGCTCAGGCAAGGACGCAATCCTGCGCCTGCGGCGCGGCCAGCCGCACACGGAATGCCCGCAGTTCGTCGCGGCGGAAGACATGTACCGTCACGGTGTCGCCGGGGCGATATTGCGCCAGCAGCAATTCCAGCCCCGCGGGGGCATCGACCCGCAGGCCGTCGATGGCCACCAGTACGTCGCCGGCCGACAGGCCCGCCTTGTGCGCGGCGCCGCCTTCCAGCACCGTGGCCAGCGCCACGCTATCGCCCTGCTTGCGCGTGCGCGCATCCAGCGTGGGCAGATGGGAGGCGGCCTTCCATTGCAGGGTGATCCCGTGGTCGGCCAGCAGTTCGGCCAGCGGCGGGTCGGCGCGGCCGTCGGCGTAGCGGGCAATGAAAGCCCGCACATCCACGCCCGTGGCCTCGCGCACCAGCGCCGGGAGGGCGTCTTCCGGGATGCCGTGGGGCGTGCCGCGATAGAAGTCGCGGCCATACCGACGCCACAGCAAGCGCATGACGTCGTCCAGCGAGTGCCGTCCCCCGCTTTTGCGCCGCAAGGTCAGGTCCAGTCCCAGGGCGACCAGCGCGCCCTTGGTGTAGTAGCTGACGATGGCGTTGGGGGAATTCTCGTCCTGCTTGTAATAGCGCGTCCAGGCATCGAAGGAGCTCTCCGCTACCGATTGCTTGGCCCGGCCCGGGGTACGGGCCACGGACGTGATGGTCTTGCCCAGCAGCCGCAGGTAGTCGGCACGGGTAATGGTGCCGGCGCGCAACAGGAACAGGTCGTCGTAATAGGAGGTGAACCCCTCGAACACCCACAGCAGGCGGGTCAGCGCGGGCCGTTCCAGGTCGTAGGGCGCGAAGGCGGCGGGCTTGATCCGCTTGACGTTCCAGGTATGGAAATATTCGTGGCTGACCAGGCCAAGGAAGCCGCGATAGCCTTCGCCCTGGCCCGTCTGGCCCTTTACCGGCAAATCCTTGCGCGCGGCCATCAATGCGGTGGAAGCGCGATGTTCCAGGCCGCCGTAGCCGTCCCCTGTCACCATCGTCATGAACACATAGCGATCGCTGCTGTCCAGGAAGGGCGCGCGGTGCGATTGCGGTTCGAAGAAGGCAATCTGGGCTTCGCAGATGCGCTGGACGTCGCGCGCGATGCGGGCCAGGTCCAGGCGCGGGATGCTGCCCGTGAAGACCAACTCGTGCTCGGCGCCATGGGCGGAGAAGCGCGCGACCTGGGGCGTGCCCATTTCGACCGGGTGGTCGATCAGGGCATCGTAGTCCGGCGCCTGGTACAGGCCGAAGCCATGACGGCGCGCGGCGCCCTTGATGCCGCGCGCCTCCGGCAGGCTGGTATAGACCTTCCAGCCTTCGATGCCCGGCGGCGGTTGCAGCTCCACCAGACAAGGCTGATGGGCCTGCCCCTCCACGCACAGGAAGACGCTGGTGCCGTTGAAGAATGCGTGGCTTTCGTCCAGGTGCGCGCCCCGCACCGACAGGTCCCAGGCATAGACCGTATATTCGACCGTCAGCGGCCCGTCGGCCGGCGCCGTCTTCCAGGTATGGTTGTCCGTCTTCGTTACGGCGACCGCGCGCCCGCCGGCGTGCGCCTTCAGCGTTTCCACCTGCCGCGAAAAATCGCGGATCAGGTAGCTGCCGGGAATCCAGGCGGGCAGCCTCAGCGACTGCCCGGCGGGGTCGGGCGAATCGATCGTAAGAACGATGCGGAAGCGATGACCCGCCGGGTCATGGGGCTGCAGGCGGTAAATTAGCGGATGCGGGGCCATTGGTGCGATAGTGCGTCGTCAATGGGCGCATTCTAATGGCTGGGGGCGTTGCGAGGCGTTTTGCCGGCACCGCGGACTCACCCCACGCTTTTTTTGATCACAGGAGACATCCATGAGTGAATCGCTGGTTCTGATGGAGACGCGCGGCCGCGTCGGTTTGTTGACGTTGAACCGGCCCAACGCCCTGAATGCCTTGAACGACACCCTGATGGACGAACTGGGACAGGCCCTGTTGGCGCTGGAACAGGACGCCACTGTCGGCGCCATCGTCATCACGGGCAGCGAAAAGGCGTTCGCGGCGGGCGCCGATATCGGCGCGATGAAGGATTGGACGTACATGGACGTGTATGGGACCGACTACATCACGCGCAACTGGGAAACCTTGAAGCGCATCCGCAAGCCGGTGATCGCCGCGGTGGCCGGGTATGCCCTGGGCGGCGGCTGCGAGCTGGCCATGATGTGCGACATCCTGATCGCCGCCGAAACGGCCAGGTTCGGGCAGCCGGAGATCAAGCTGGGGGTCATTCCGGGCGCCGGCGGCACGCAACGGCTGCCGCGCGCGGTGGGCAAGGCCAAGGCCATGGACCTGGTATTGACCGGCCGCATGATGGGCGCGGAGGAAGCCGAGCGCGCGGGCCTGGTCTCGCGTGTGGTGGCGGCGGACAAGCTGCTGGAGGAAGCGATGGAAATCGGTACGGTGATCGCGGCCATGCCGCTGGCGGCCGCCATGATGGCCAAGGAATGCGTGAACCGGGCCTACGAATCGCCGCTGAACGAAGGCATGTTGTTCGAGCGGCGCTCCTTTCATTCCCTGTTCGGCACCCCGGACCAGAAAGAAGGCATGGCCGCCTTCGTGGAGAAGCGCAAACCCAATTTCCACCACCGCTAGGGGTTGCGCACGGGGGCAGGGCTCGTAGCGTCTTGATACGCTCTTGTGGAGGATGTTTCAGGGCGGCCCCCTATGCTTGGGAGTTCCAACGAACGAGGGCCGCCCGCGGGCGCCGGTGTCTGATGAGCAGGCGCGCCGGTTGCTGATGGGGGCCGCCCGGCAACAACAAAGGAGCCCCTCCATGCGAACTGCCCCCCAATCCGGTAAATGGCGTCTGGCCGCGCTGGCGTGCGTTTTCGGCGTCAGCGGCATCGCCGCCGCGCAATCTCCCCAGCCTACGCTGCGCATGGTCTCGCCGGCGCCGGCCGCCATGTCCGCGCCGCTCGCGCCCATGAGCGCGCAGGAGCTGCACCAGACGGCGGTCGATGCCTACGTCTATGCCTATCCCCTGGTATTGATGGAATTGACCCGGCGCAATACCACCAACGTCTCTTCGCCGCTGGATGGCAAGGCGCCCATGAACCAGTTCGGGCACAAGACGGCTTTTCCTGACGCCAGCACGCCCAACTCGCGCTGGCCGAATACCGACACGCTGTATTCCAGCATGTGGTACGACGTCAGCAATGGGCCGCTGATCGTCCGCGTGCCCGACGCCGGCAACCGATTCTATGTGCTATCCCTGCTGGACATGTGGACCGACGTCTTCGCGTCGCGCGGCACCCGCACCAACGGCAAGGGCCCGCAGGCGTTCGCGATCGTCGGGCCGTATTGGAATGGCACGCTGCCGCCGGGCCTCGACGTGGTGCGCAGCCCCACTTCGATGGGCTGGGTGGTGGGACACGTCCAGACGGGCGGGCAGCAGGACTATCCCGCCGTGAACCAGTGGCAGGCCAATATCGGCGTTACGCCCTATGTGGCCCCGCCGCCCGCGCCGGGCCGGCCGGCATCGCCGGGCTCGTTGACGCCCATGTATCCCGGCAGTCCGGCCGCGCGCCCTGGCGCCCCGATGCCGCCCGCGCCGACTGCCTACGCGCCCACCACCCAGATCGCGCCCAGCACCGTTCCGCCGGTTGAGCAGATCGCCGGCATGGACGCGGCCACCTTCTTCGGGCTGTTCGCCGACGCCCTGCGCAGCAATCCGCCCCACGCCAATGACTACCCCATGCTGGATCGCCTGCGCCGCATTGGCCTGGGCACCACGCCGTCGCCGGCGTTCTCCCAGCTGGACCCGGCGGTGCAGCAGGCCCTGACCCAGGCGGGGCCGGAAGCCGGGCGCCGCATCGCGGACTACGTTTCTCGCCTGGGCTCCGGCATGAACGGCTGGAATACCGTGTCCGACGGAATCGGCACGTACGGCACCAATTACCTGCGCCGCGCCGCCGTGGCGTACGCGGGTCTGGGCGCTGGACTGCCGGAAGACATCATGTACCCCGTCACGCTGATCGATTCCGACGGCGACCGCCTGTCCGGCGACGAGGACTACGTGCTCCATTTCGACAAAGGGCAGTTGCCGCCCGTCAATGCTTTCTGGTCGCTGAATCTGTACGGTCCGGACCAGACCTTCGTCGACAATCCGGCCCGTCGCTACGCGATACGCAGCACGGATAACCTCCGCTACAACGCCGACGGTTCGCTGGATATTTACATCCAGCATCGCGCACCGAGCCGGGAGCATCAGGCCAACTGGCTGCCGGCTCCCGACTCCGGCCCGTTCATGCTGAATATGCGGCTGTACTGGCCGCGCGATATCGCGCTGGACCGGCAGTGGGCGCCGCCGCCGGTGCACGAGGACTGAAGACGCCAGGGGGCATGGGGCCCTGTGGGCCTCCGTTCGCATGGGACGGAAAAAAGGGGCGGATAACCGCCCCTTTTTTTGTGTGCGCTCAGCGACTTGTCAGGGTGGGCGATTTGCGGGGTGCACCTGATTACAGCTATACTCCAATAGTTTGACGCTTGCGGGATAACAGCGTGATCGCGTCGTTCGGGCACCGGTCTTCAGGCCGGGTTCGGCGGGCAGGGTCGACGAGTGGGTTCGAGGCTGTTGGAATCCGTGTCGGTTCGGACTGGACCAGGGCTGGATCCAGGATTCGGATGGGTGCGGGTAGGGATCCGGTGTGCCGGGAGAGAGGCGGGGTTGACGGAATTGATCAATGATTCCAATGGCTTGCCACCGGACGGGGAGACCAGGCTGGTGCTCAGCGCGGAACAGAAAGCCGCGTTGCGCGCAAGAACAAGTCGAGGGCTGGCAAGGGCCGTCGTGGCGCAATGTGTCATGGCGGTACTGGCGACAGTGATCGCGTGGGTGGTGGCGGGAACGGCGGCGGGTTTGTCGGCGCTGGTGGGGGCGGGAGCATATCTGGTGCCAAACACTCTGTTTGCACTGCGGTTGCTGCTGGACACGCACCGGCCGGGCCAAGTCAATCCGTTCACGTTCTTCCTGGGCGAAGCATTCAAGCTGGTCGCGACGGTTCTGCTGTTGTGGCTGGCGGTGCGTCTTGGGGGTGACAGGATAGTGTGGCCGGCCATGTTGATCGGCCTGATCTGCACGCTCAAGGGGTATGTGCTGCTCTTGATGTCCGGCAAGTTGTCATAGCGACGCTTCTAATCGTTCAAAATGGCTGGCGTGACGCGCCAGCGACAGCAAACAGGATAGGAAATAAATGGCTGCTGCCAGCGACGTGTCGCCCCAGTCCGAATATATTCAGCACCACCTGGTGCACTTCAACAATATTGGCGAGAAGCAGACCGCGATCGCCAATTTTGGTGTCATCAATTACGACTCGCTGTTCTGGTCCATCCTGATGGGCCTGGTCGTGGTGTTCTTCCTGTGGCGCGCCGCCCGCCGGGCCACCACCGGCGTGCCGGGCCGCTTCCAGATGTTCGTCGAATCGCTCGTCGACATGGTCGAAGAGCAGGCCAAGTCCATCGTTCCCAGCGAGGTTTCCCGCCGCTTCGTCTCGCCGCTGGCGCTGACGGTGTTCCTGTGGATCGTCCTGATGAACGCGCTGGACCTGATCCCGGTGGACTTGCTGGCCACCATCCTGCGCTGGACCGGCCTGGGCGCGCATCACGGCGACCTGCTGTACTACCACCGGATTCTGCCCACGGCCGATCTGAACGTGCCCATGGGCATGTCGCTGGGCGTGCTGCTGCTGATGTTCTATTACGGGCTGAAGATCAAGCACCCGGGCGGCTTCCTCAAGGAATTGGTCGGCGCGCCTTTCCACGCGCACGGCATCTGGGCCCTGCTGCTGTTCCCGTTCAATCTGCTGCTCAACATCATCGAATACGCGGCGAAATCCGTGTCGCTGGGTATGCGGTTGTTCGGCAACATGTTCGCCGGCGAACTGATCTTCATGCTGATCGCGCTGCTTGGGGGGGCCTGGACAGGCTTCAACGGCACCAGCATCGGCCTGGGCATCGGACAGCTGCTGGCCGGTTCGATCTGGGCGATTTTCCACATCCTTATCGTGCTGCTTCAGGGTTTTATCTTCATGATGCTGACGCTGGTCTACATCGGCCAGGCCCACGAAGGACATTGACCGTTTTTTCGGCGCGGGTTCCGGCCCGCGCCGGGACGCAAGATCTTCTTGCATTGCGCTGTACCACTTCCAATCTCTTGACATTCAGATTTCTCAACAAGGAGTTGTCATGACCAACGTAGCTTTCGTTGCTCTCGCCTGCGGTCTCATCATCGGTCTGGGCGCTATCGGCGCTTGCATCGGTATCGCGCTGATGGGGGGCAAATACCTGGAAGCTTCGGCTCGTCAGCCTGAACTGATGAACGCCCTGCAAACCAAGATGTTCCTGTTGGCTGGCCTGATCGACGCCGCGTTCCTGATCGGCGTCGGTATCGCGATGCTGTTCGCGTTCGCCAACCCGTTCGTCGGTTAAATGGCGCATGCCCGCCGGCACGCCGGTGGGTCGAAGAAGCCGGTGACGCCTGGCCCTAATATGTAGCCCGATGTGGTCCATATAGGTGCCTTGCCACCGGCAAGTATCGAGTGCTCGACGGCGTTTCCAAGGAAACGCCGGAGCCTTAAGGTGTTAAAGGGAAACGACCGTGAATCTGAACGCGACGATCTTTTTCCAGATGCTCGTGTTCTTCGTTCTGGGCTGGTTCACGATGAAATTCGTGTGGCCTCCCCTGACGAAGGCGATGGATGAGCGCCGCCAGAAAATCGCCGACGGCCTGGCCGCGGCTGAAAAGGGCAAGGCTGACCTCGCCCAGGCGCAGGCGCGCATCAGTCTGATCGAGGCTTCTGCCAAGTCCGAAAACCACGCCCGCATGGTGGAAGCCGAAAAGCAGGCGAATCAGCTGCTCGATCAGGCTCGCCGTGACGCGGAAGCCGAACGTGCCCGCATCGTGGCGCAAGCCCAGCAGGACGCCGAGCTGGTAGTGCAGCGCGCACGCGATAGCCTGCGCGACGAAGTCGCCGCGCTGGCCGTCAAGGGCGCGGAGCAGATCCTGCGCCGCGAGATCGACGCCCGCGCCCATGCCGAGCTGCTGGCTCAGCTCAAGGCGCAGCTTTAATCCGGAAACGTCATGGCTGAACTATCGACTGTCGCCCGGCCTTATGCCGAAGCCTTGTTCGCCGCCGCGCGCGACGACAAGGCCGGGCTGGACCTCTGGGCCGGCCTGGTGGATCAAATGGCCCAGGTCGCCGCCAATGCGGACGTCCGTGAGGCCATGTCCGACCCCCGCCTGGGGGACGCCGAACGCGCGCAGGCCTTTGCGGGTCTGCTGCAAGGCGAAGTACCGCAATTCGCCCGCAATTTCATCGACCTGCTGGTCGAGAACGGCCGTTTGCTGCTGCTGCCCGAGATCGCCGAGCAGTTCGCGGCGCTGAAGAACCGCCATGAAGGCACGGCGCAGGCCAATATCACCAGTGCGTTCGAGATGACCCCCGAACAGGTCAAGGACTTGTTGAGCGCCCTGGAACTGAAGTTCGGCCTCAAGCTCAAGCCCCATGTAACCGTCGATTCCTCCCTGATCGGAGGCGTCCGCGTGGCCGTCGGGGACCAGGTACTCGATACATCCGTGCAAGCCCAATTGGCCCGCATGCGCGACACGCTGGCGGCATAAGCCCATAGCCAGGCGACTAACAGGATTCCAGGAGTCTGAACATGCAACTCAATCCCTCCGAGATCAGCGAACTGCTCAAGAGCCGCATCGAGGGCCTGGGCGCTTCGACCGATATTCGTACCCAGGGCACGGTCGTTTCCGTGACTGACGGTATTACCCGCATCCACGGCCTGTCCGACGTGATGCAGGGCGAAATGCTCGAATTTCCCAACAACACCTTCGGTCTGGCCCTGAACCTCGAGCGCGACTCCGTCGGCGCCGTGATTTTGGGCGACTACACCGGCGTGTCGGAAGGCGACCAGGTCAAGACGACCGGCCGTATTCTGGAAGTGCCGGTCGGTCCGGAACTGAAGGGCCGCGTGGTCAAGACGCTGGGCGAGCCCATCGACGGCCGTGGCCCGATCAACACCAAGGAAACCGACGTGATCGAAAAGGTCGCGCCGGGCGTGATCGCGCGTCGTTCCGTGTCGCAGCCCGTGCAGACCGGTATCAAGGCGATCGATTCCATGGTGCCCATCGGCCGTGGCCAGCGCGAGCTGATCATCGGCGACCGCCAGACCGGCAAGACCGCGGTCGCGGTGGACACCATCATCAGCCAGAAGGGCAAGGGCATGACGTGCGTCTACGTCGCCATCGGCCAGAAGGCGTCGACGATCAACAACGTGGTCCGCAAGCTCGAAGAACACGGCGCGATGGAATACACCATCGTCGTGGCCGCCTCGGCTTCCGACTCCGCCGCCATGCAGTACCTGGCCGCCTACGCCGGCTGCACGATGGGCGAATACTTCCGCGATCGCGGCGAAGACGCCCTGATCGTCTATGACGACCTGACCAAGCAAGCCTGGGCCTACCGCCAGGTCTCGCTGCTGCTGCGCCGTCCGCCGGGCCGCGAAGCCTACCCGGGCGACGTGTTCTACCTGCACTCGCGCCTGCTGGAGCGTGCCGCTCGCGTCAACGAAGAGTACGTCGAGAAGTTCACCAACGGCGCCGTCAAGGGCAAGACCGGCTCGCTGACCGCGCTGCCGATCATCGAAACCCAGGCAGGCGACGTGTCGGCCTTCGTTCCGACCAACGTGATCTCGATCACCGACGGCCAGATCTTCCTGGAAACCGACCTGTTCAACGCCGGTGTCCGCCCCGCCATCAACGCCGGTATCTCGGTGTCGCGCGTCGGTGGCGCTGCCCAGACCAAGGTCGTCAAGAAGCTGTCCGGCGGTATCCGTACCGACCTGGCGCAGTACCGTGAACTGGCCGCTTTCGCGCAGTTCGCCTCCGACCTGGACGACGCGACCCGCCGCCAGCTCGAGCGCGGCAAGCGCGTCGTGGAACTGCTCAAGCAGCCGCAATACCAGCCGCTGCAGGTCTGGGAGCTCGCCGTCTCGCTGTTCGCCGCCAACAACGGCTACATCGACGACATCGAGGTCAAGGACGTCCTGGGCTTCGAGAAGGGCCTGAAGGACTACCTCAAGTCGAAGTTCGCGGCGCTGGTCGGCCGGGTCGAAGACAAGAAGGAAATGTCGAAAGACGACGAGGCCGAGCTGCACGAAGCCATCAAGGATTTCAAGAAAAACGGAGCCTTCTGAACAGCGTAGGCGCGGCGCGGCATGCGCGCCGCTGAACACACTGACAGGGGAAGATAGATGCCCGGAATCAAGGAAATCCGTACCAAGATCAAGAGCGTGCAAAACACGCGCAAGATCACCAAGGCGATGGAAATGGTCGCCGCATCCAAGATGCGCAAGGCGCAGGAACGGATGCGCGC
>NZ_JBMQQZ010000088.1:0-47081 GCF_057362025.1 Bordetella sp.
CCACAACCTGATGCTGGATGAGCGCGAAGTCGAGTTCAGCATGATCCGCGCGCAAGGCGCGGGCGGCCAGAACGTCAACAAGGTGTCCAGCGCGGTGCATCTGCGATTCGATATCCGCGCGTCGTCGCTGCCCGACGAGGTCAAGCATGCCTTGCTGGGCAGCGGCGACCGGCGCATTACCAAGGATGGTGTGGCGATCATCAAGGCGCAGACGCATCGCAGCCAGGATAAGAACCGCGCCGAGGCGATCGAGCGCCTGGCCGCGATGATCGCTTCCGCCGCGCGTCCCGTGACGCCACGCAAACCGACCCGGCCCACCCGCGCCTCGCAGCAGCGCCGCGTGCAGCGCAAGGTCCGTCACGGCCAGATCAAGCAGATGCGAGGGAAAATAGGCGGCGACGCCGGGTGAGGACCGCGCGCCCGTTTACGGGCGGTCGGCCGCTGTCCGGATGACGCTCGGACCGCTGCGCGCGGCCGCCCTTATTGCCATTCGAAAACGACGCGGTTGTGCGATCCCTTCGCGATGGTCGCCTGGCGCACGATCTTCTTGCCGTTGTAGGTAGAGGAGATCGTGTACGCACCGGGCGGCAGCTGGACGAGCAGGTAGGGGCCATTGGTGGTCGTCTGCAGGACCGTCGCGCCCTTGCCGTCGGTAATGGTGACCGGGACATCGGCGGTGTAGACGCTCTGTCCGCCCTCGCGTTGCGCGAAGACCATGGACAGGGAGTAGTCTTTCTCCGAGGCCTTCATCGAATTCGATTCATCCAGGCCGACCCCACCGGTCACGAACTGGATATTGCCCTGGCGCTGCAAGGGCGGCATGTCGGCATATGCGACGGAGAGCCCGGCGCCGAACACCAGCATCGCGGCGAGCGTGCGGCGAAAACGGATTGTTTTCATCATTCTGCTCCTATGAACATAGGACAAAGTATCCCTTAGCGAGGGAACGGGCGCGCAGCGGGCTTGCGGCCGGCCTGATACCCGCATGCATATGCTTTGAGCGCAGGCCTGGCGTTGAAGTTCTGCATGTCTGCAAATACGGTTGTGTACGGCAACATACCTTATCCACGGGAAGTCATCGATGACGGAGATCAAAAGCCGGCAGGCGGGCTCCCCGCCGCGCCTTGGCTTGTCGCGCCGGGGCGGCCATCGCCTGCGCTGCGGGTGCGGTCAGTCCGCGGTCAGGACGATGCCACGTCCCAGCTGGAGCGGCCCGCGGGGGAGCCGTCCGGTGCGAAACGCCGTTCATACAGCGAACAATGGCGCTGGCCCAGGATCATGACGGTGGACGAGCGTGTGCCATAGGTCAGGCCGACGATGAAGGCGCTGCTCAGGAAGCGTTCGCGCTCCAGGCCGATGCCGGTATCGGGAAGCTCCGCGTCCAGGGCGATGGAACGGTCGCCCAGCGCGTCGAACAGCGCCTCCACGTCCGGGGCGGGAGCGGCGCGCAGGATGTCGGTGAAGGCGGCCTTGGTGCGGGCCAGCTTCGGCCAGGGGGTGTCCAGCAAGTGGTTCGACAGCGCGTAGATCCCGGGCGCCAGCAACCGTGGCGGCCCGCCGCGGTTGCTGTAGTACGCGGTGTGCTCCCGGTCGCCCACGACAAGATTGAAACCGTTGTAGTCCGCGCCTTGGTCGGCGACCTGGGCGGCGTAGTCCGCAGGTGCCGCATCGCCGCGCAGGAAGTCCTGTACCAGCATGCCCCGAGAGGGCGCGTGCGGGCGGATGCTCATGGGATCGCGGTAGTTGGTGACCAGCGCGTAGCGCCCGCCGCGCGTCATTCCCATCCACGAGCCGCCGGATTGCAGGTCGCGTCCCGCGATGATGCGCGGATCGTCCTTCCAGGGGGCAGCCGCGGCGGTGGGGCGGGCATGGTATTCGTCCCGGTTGGCGGCGATGACCACCGGTACGCCAGGCAGCATGTCGATCGCGAGGACGGCCAGGCACATGGTGCGCCTTAAGCCGCAGGCGCGGAGGACGGCGCGTCGCCCGCATCGCGCGTGAACGCGGCGGTCCGCGGGCGCACCAGCGCGAGGTAATCGCGCGCGCTCATCAGGATCGACGCATCGAGGCGCCCCGCATTGAAGACGATTTCCGCATGCCGGGTACCGAGCGTTTCGTCGACCAGCAGCGTCAGGGCATCGTCGAACACGAAAGGCGGGATCGCGCCGATTTCGCAGCCGGTCAGTTCGCGCGCCAGATCGCGCGATGCCAGCGACGCCTTCTTGCCGCCGGCGGCGCGCGCGATGGCCTCCAGATCGGCCTGCCGGTCCGCCGGGAACACCGCCAGCACGTGGGCGCGTTGCGTGGAAGATAGCTTGACGCGGCAGACCAGTGCCTTGGCGCCCTGGCCGACCGCCGTGCCGCGAATCGCCGCCACCGCTTCGGATCGGCCCTCGGCGGCATGGCGCAACAGGCGGTAGGCGATGCCGGATCCGTCCAGCAGCGCCGTCAACCGCTCGTGCACGGATGCTCCGGCCGGCCCCGCGTCGTCGCGCTGGCAGGCGTCAGCGGACGGAATCGCCGAATCGGTATTCATGCGTCAGCGTGTCCAGCCGGGATTTCAGTTCAGGCGTGAGCTTGTAGTCGACCGCGGCCAGCGTGTCGTCCAGTTGTTCCGGCTTGCTCGCGCCCAGCAGTGGCGCGGTAATGACCGGATTGGCCAGCACCCATGCCATGGCCAGCGTCGTCAGCGATACGCCGGCTTCCTGCGCGATGTCGCGCAGGGCCGCTACGGTTTCGAAGGAGCGTTCGTTCCAGTAGCGATCCTGGTAGCGGCTGCCCGCGGTGCCCAGCGTGAAGCGCGTGCCTTCCGGCGGCTTGGCGTTGGACTTGTGCTTGCCGGTCAGCAGGCCGCCGGCCAGCGGGTTGTAAGGGATGACGGCGAGGCCCTCGGCCGCGCACAGCGGCAGCAACTCGCGTTCGATCTCGCGGAACAGCAGGCTATAGCGAGGCTGCACCGACGCGACGCGCGTCAAGTGGCGCACGTCCGAGCGTCCCAGGGCGGTCGCCAGGCGCCAGGCCAGGAAGTTCGAAACGCCGATATAGCGGGCGCGTCCCGACTTGACGATGACGTCCAGGGCTTCCAGGGTTTCGTCCAGCGGCGTGGTGTCGTCATCCGAATGCAGCTGGTACAGGTCGACGTAATCGGTTTGCAGCCGCTTGAGCGATGCATCGATGGCGTCGAGCAGGTGCTTGCGCGAGGCGCCGCGGTCCCAGTCCTGCGGGCCCATCACGCCCACGGCCTTCGTGGCAAGGATGAAGCTGGAGCGCTTGCCCGTCAGCCAGCGGCCGACGATTTCCTCGGTGCGGCCGGCCGTGTCGGGCGTGCCGCCCAAGGGGTAGACGTCGGCCGTATCGAGGAAGTTGATGCCGGCGTCGCTGGCTTTGTCGAGGATGCGGCCGGCAACGGTTTCGTCGGTCTGCAGGCCGAAGGTCATGGTGCCCAGCGCCAGCCGGGATACCTTCAGGCCGGTGCGGCCGAACTGGATCTTGGGAATGGTCATCGCGAGTTCTCCGTGAAGGCGCGCCGCGCCGGCGCGTTCAGAATCGTGCAAGCAAGCGGCGCCTCGCGGCGCCGGTGGATCTGATGAACCGCGAAGATTCTACGCCCGAAGTACCGCGATGTCGCCTCCTGCGTCGATGCTAGGCGGCCAGGCGGTACTGCTGCGCGGTCTGCTCGAAGTCCGCCACGGCGCGGCGCTGCCAGGCGGCGTCGTGGTTCAATTCCTCGGCCAGGATGCGCGCGACTTCCGGCGCTGCCCGCAGCGCGGCCGCGCTGTCCAGGAAGAGGGCGCGGTTGCGGCGCGCCAGCACATCCTCGGGGCTGCGCGCCAATTCGAAGCGGGCCGCGAAGCGCACGTGGGCTTCGCTCAGGCCGCTGGCCGCCACGAGCACGCGGTCCGCGCCCGGCAGCGCGCGCAGTTGGGGAAGGTCGCTGCCGTAGTAGGCGTCCGGCGTGCCGGGTCGCGCCAGGCCGGACGGCGCGCCGGGGGCGCCGTGCAAGGGCAGGCTTTCGGTGCGGCAGGGTGCGTGGGGCAGGATGTGTTCGCGCGCCGCGAGGTCCATGACGTCCTGCGCCATGCGGCGATAGGTGGTCCATTTGCCGCCGGTGACGGTAATCAACCCCGCGTTGGACATCAGAATGGTGTGTTCGCGCGATAGCGTTTTGGTGGCGCCCACGCCGCTTGCCTTGACCAGCGGGCGCAGGCCGCTCCATACGCTGGTGACATCGGCGCGCGTGGGCTTGCGGCTAAGGTAGCGGGCCGCCGTGGCAAGAATGAAGTCGATATCCTCGCGGCCGGCATCCGGTTCCAGGGGCAGGTCGGCGCGCGGCGTGTCGGTGGTGCCGACGATGGTGTGTCCGTTCCAGGGCACCACGAACAGGACCCGCCCGTCGTCGGTCTTGGGGATCAGGATAGCTTTGTCGCCGGGCAGGAAAGCGCGCGGCAGCGTCAGGTGCACGCCCTGGCTGGGTGCGACGATACCCATCGCGGAACGGTCTTCCATGCGACGGATTGCATCGACCCACACGCCGGTCGCATTGATGACGCATTTGGCGTTCAGGACGAAGGTCGTGCCGCTCAGGCCGTCGCGCGCCGTGACGCCGTCGATGCGTCCGTTGCTCTGGTTCAGCCCCGTGACGCTCATGTAGTTCACCGCCACGCCACCGAGGTCGAACAGCGTGCGCATCAGCGTCGTGGCCAGGCGCGCATCGTCGAACTGGCCGTCGTAATAGAGCACGCCTCCGCGCAGCCGGTGGCCGTCGATGGCGGTGGCCAGTGTGGGGGCGTCGGCCAGCACCTGCGAGCGCGACAGCAGCCGGCTGGGCTGCAGGTTCAGGCGACCCGCCAGCATGTCGTACATCTTCAGTCCGATGCCGTAAAACGGTTGGTCGAGCAGGTTGTAGGACGGCACGACGAAACCCAGCGGCCAGACCACGTGCGGCGCATTGCGTCCCAGCAGTCCCCGTTCGTGCAGGGCCTCGCGGACCAGGCTGATATTGCCTTGCGCCAGGTAGCGCACGCCGCCGTGCACCAGCTTGGTGGCGCGGCTGGACGTGCCTTTGGCGAAATCGGCGGCTTCGATCAACAGTGTGCGATAGCCGCGGGCCGCGGCGTCGACCGCTGTTCCCAGTCCCGTCGCGCCGCCGCCGATGACGATCACGTCCCAGGGCTGGGCGGAATCGAGTTGGGTCAGCAGGCGTTCGCGGGAGGGCGGCGTAACGGTGGCGGGAGTTGTCATGGCAGGGCCTGGTCGGAAGGCGTATGGGCAGCGATCTCGCAGCGCACGCCGGATTCCCGTAGCACGCGCGCGATGGTTTCGGGGATGGGCTGGTCGGTGAACAGGCGGTCGATGCGGGACACGTGGGCGACTTCCACCATGGCCTGGCGTTCGAACTTGCTGCGGTCGGCCGCCAGCCAGACCTCGCGCGACTGCTCGATGATGGTGCGCGCCACGCTGACCTCGCGCAGGTCGTAGTCGCGCAGGGTGCCGTCGGCTTCGATGCCGGATATGCCGATCAAGCCGATATCGACCTTGAAGCGGCGAATGAAATCGATGGCGGCGTCGCCCACGATGGCGCGATCGCTGGCGCGCATCAGACCGCCGGCCACAATGACCTCGCAGTCGGGATTGGCCGCGAGGATGTCGGCGACCTGCAGGTTGTTGGTAATGACGCGCAAGCCGCGGTGGTTCAGCAGCGCACGGGCGATCGCTTCGGTGGTGGTGCCGATGTTAAGGATCAGCGAGCAGCCTTCGGGGACCTGTGCGGCCACGGCCTGGGCGATGCGCCGCTTGCCCTCGGCGTTGACCGCCTTGCGCTGCTGGTAGGCGATGTTTTCCGTTGTGGAAGAGGCGGCTACGCGCACGCCGCCGTGGAAGCGGGCGAGCAGGCCGGCGCCCGCCAGCAGGGCGACGTCGCGGCGCACCGTCTGCAGCGTTACCCCGAAGCGTTGCGCCAGGGCTTCTATCGAAGCCGTGCCGTCCTGGCGAACCGCTTCGACAAGCGCGATCTGGCGTGGGTTCATATCCATAAACGCATCATAAACGAACTTAAACGAAACTAAAAGAACGAATGCGCGCATGGCGTCATCGCTCCGAAGCGCACCGCCGCTCAGCCGTAAAGCCTAAAGCTGGGTAAACGCGCGTTACCTGGACCGCGGGGGGCCTTCTACACTTCCGCCTGCCTCACCCGCCGGATCCACGCGTACCCGCAGCGCAATAACGACGCTCCGGCATCCGACAAGCTGTCCCCCGGTTTACGCCACGGGCGCCGCATGGAGAACCCATCGGCATGCCCCGGCACCAGGCCTTGCAAAAGAACATTGCAACCATGGGAGGCGGAGCGATGAAGGGCAACTCTTCCGTACGCGCGGCCCGGCTTGCCGGCGCCTGCCTGTGTGCCGGCGCCGGCGCCGTCTTCGCCGACGATGCGGCACCGTCGGCCGATACCTGGAAGTTCGAAGCGACGCCTTATTTCTGGGCGGCGGGGATGAGCGGTTGGGGCCGTGTCGGCGCCCGCACCCCGACCGTGCGCTTCGATACGGACTTCTCGCAGATCTGGGATCACCTGGATTTCGGCGCGATGGGCACGTTCGAGGCGCGCAAGGGACGCTGGGGCATCCTGTTCGACGCGTTCTACGTGAAAGTCAGCCAGCGCAGCGAGCCACTGGCGCGAGGCGCGCTGGGCACCGTGGATGCGACCTTGCAGCAGACCATATTGCAGGCGGCCGGCGCCTACCGGGTGTTCGATAGCCGGAAGACGCCGGTCGATATCCTGGCCGGCGTGCGCTACACCTATCTGGACGGCGACCTCGATTTCTCGAAAAGCCGGCTTTTGCCTGCAGGGCCCTCGCGCAGCGGCAACGTCGATTGGACCGATGGATTCGTCGGCGTGCGCGCGTCCTATGCCCTGACCGACAAATGGTCCCTGGTGGGGTACGCGGACGCCGGTACCGGCGGCGGCGATTATTCCTGGCAGGTCCTTGCCGGCACCAACTACGAGTTTTCCAAGTCCCTGGTGGGCAAGTTCGGCTACCGGATCATCAGCATGAAGTACGAGTCCGACAGGTTTCTGTACAACGCGAAGACCGCGGGGTTGTTCCTGGGCTTGGGAATCCGGTTCTGATCCCTTGGGGATACGGTTCCGATTCTTATGGCCGCGTCCGGCATCGTCCGGGGGGCTGACATGAAAACTCGCCAATTCCTGTATGCCGCGGCTGTCGTGCTGGCGGCGGGCATGGCCGGACAGCCGGGTGCCCAGCAGATCGGGTCTCCGGTCGAATCCAACCGGGAAGCCGCCGGCGTCCAGCCGGGTACGCCGGACGCGACGACCACCATCGATGGCCGCTACCTGCCGCCGCCACCGCCGAAGTTCGGCGGACGCATCGAGCTCAATGCCGCGCAGTCGACACCCGCATGGCCGGCGCGCGTCGTGCCGCCGCCGGGCGCGCCCAATGTGCTGCTGATCATGACCGACGACGTGGGCTTCGGCGCGCCGTCCACGTTCGGCGGGGGCATCCCCACGCCGGCGTTGGACCGCATCGCGAACAATGGCCTGCGGTTCACCAATTTCCATTCCACCGCGCTGTGTTCGCCCACGCGCGCGGCGCTGATTACGGGCCGCAATCATCATTCCGTGGGTTTCGGCGTGATTTCGGAGGCCGCGTCGGGATACCCAGGCTACGACAGCGTGATCGGCAGGGACAGCGCCACCATCGGCCGCATCCTGCGCGACAACGGCTATCGCACGTCCTGGTTCGGCAAGGACCACAATACGCCCAGTTGGACGGCCAGCGCGATCGGCCCGTTCGACCAGTGGCCGATCGGCATGGGATTCGACTATTTCTACGGATTCGTCGGCGGCGATGCCAGCCAGTGGGAACCCAACCTGTTCCGCAATACCACCGCGATCTATCCCTATGTGGGACATCCGGGATGGAACCTGACCACCGCGATGGCCGACGACGCGATCCAATGGCTGTCCCAGCTCGATGCCATCAATCCCGCGATGCCGTTCTTCCTTTACTACGTTCCCGGCGGCACGCATTCCCCGCATCATCCGACGCCGGAATGGATCGCCAGGATCCGGGATATGCATCTGTTCGACAAAGGATGGAACGCGCTGCGCGAGCAGATCTTCGAGAACCAGAAAAAACTCGGCGTTATTCCCGCGGATACGGTGCTGACCGACTGGCCGGACGATCTGCTCAAACGCTGGGACGGCCTCTCGGACGAGGAGAAGAAACTGTATATCCGGCAGGCGGAGGTCTACGCGGCCTATCTGGCCTATACCGATCACGAAATCGGCCGGGTGATCGATGCGGTCGACAAATCGGGCCGGCTGGACAATACGCTGATCATCTACATCAGCGGCGACAACGGGGCGTCGGCGGAAGGATCGCCCAACGGCACGCCCAACGAAGTGCTGCAGTTCAATGGCGTCGAGCTGCCGGTGGCCGAGCAGATGAAGTACTACGACGCCTGGGGATCGCAGTACACGTACAACCACATGGCGGTACCTTGGGCCTGGGCCTTCGATACGCCGTTCCGCTGGACCAAGCAGGTGCCGTCCTACTTCGGCGGCACGCGCCAGGGCGTGGCGATTTCCTGGCCCCGCGTCATCAAGGACAAGGGCGGCATCCGCAGCCAGTTCCATCACGTCATCGATGTGGTGCCCACGCTGCTGCAGGCCACCGGCATTCCTGCGCCGGTGATGGTGGACGGGATCGCGCAGAAGCCTATCGAGGGCGCCAGCATGATGTACGCCTTCGACAAGGCCAACGCCACCGCGCGGTCGCCTCACCGCACGCAATACTTCGAGATGATGGGGGTGCAGGGGCTGTACGACGACGGCTGGATGCTCAGTGCGGTCCCGACGCGGCCACCCTGGAATCTGGTCGGTACGGCCATCCAGAACCCGGCCAGTGCCTATCGTTTCGAGCTGTTCGACACCAACAAGGACTGGTCGCAGGCCCACGACGTCGCTGCCGCGCATCCCGACAAGGTCAGCGAGATGAAAGACCTGATGTTCGCCGAATTCGCCCGCTACCAGGTATTGCCGCTCGATGCGTCGGTGGTCACCCGGATGGTGGAGCCGCGTCCGTCCGTCACAGGGGGACGGCGTTCCTTTACCGTCTCGGCGCCGCTGACGGGCCTGCCCCGGGGCACGGCGCCCAGCGTACTGAATACTTCATACACCATCGTGGCCGAGGTCGACGTGCCGGCGGGCGGCGCGGAGGGCGTCATCGTCACGGACGGCGGGCGCTTCGGCGGCTACGGGATGTACCTGCTGCGGGGCAGGCCGGTTTTCGTATGGAACCTGCTCGGCCTGGAGACCGTGCGCTGGGAGGCGCCGGACGTCCTCGCGCCGGGCAAGCACAGGCTGGAATACGACTTCCACTACGACGGACTGGGATTCGGGACCCTGGCATTCAACGACCTGAGCGGTGTCGGGCGATCCGGCACGGGGGTGTTTTCGGTGGACGGGAAGACCGTCGCCACCCACACGATGCAGAAAACCGTTCCCATGACCCTGCCTTGGGACGAAACCTTCGACGTCGGATCCGATACGGGCACGCCGGTAGTCGATCAGGACTATCAGGTGCCATTCCGTTTTACCGGGACCATAGGCAAGGTGACCGTTACCCTCGACCCGGCCAGGCTGACGCCTGCGGACGAGCAGCGTCTGCGAGAGGCGCAGCAGCGGGCAGCCGCCAGCCGCTAGGGCGGTCCGCCAGGCCGCTGGCCCGGAACCGTACAGGCCGATATTGGCGTTGCGCGGCGTCACCCCTGGTCCAGGTACCGGGGGGGCGCCGGTGCGCATCGCCCGAGAGCTTGCCCGGCCGCGCCACCGTCCGGCCACTGTGTGACTCCTCGCCTCAATTTGACACTTCCGGAGACGAACGCCGGCTGGCAGGCCTCGTATCCTTCCTGGCTTCCTCCTTCGGCCATGTGGTCGGGTTGACTAGGCCATGCCCCGGGCGGGTATGATCGACGGATAAACGAGCGTCGGCATGCGCGTTTTTCATGACGCGCCGATGACGGCGCCTATCGGTGCAAGGGCACCGCGCAAGATTGACGATTCATCAATAAATCAGGAGATAGGGTATGAACCGACCGCTCGATGGACTCGTAGCCGCACTGGATGTGCCGGCTTATGTGCGGCACCGTAAACTCGTCGATTGGGTCGGCGAATTCGTGGCGCTGGCCAAGCCCGATCGCGTGGTCTGGTGTGATGGTTCGCAGGAGGAATACGACCGGCTGTGCGATCAGATGGTCCAGGCCGGCACGCTGCGCCGCCTGAATCCGGAGAAGCGGCCGAACTCCTATTTGGCGTGGTCCGATCCCGGCGACGTTGCCCGCGTGGAGGATCGCACCTTCATCTGCACCGAGGACAAGGCCGATGCCGGTCCCAACAATAACTGGGCGGCGCCCGCCGAAATGCGCGCGACGCTGAACAAGCTGTTCGACGGCGCGATGCGCGGCCGCACCCTGTATGTGGTGCCGTTTTCCATGGGACCGCTCGGATCGCCGATTTCGCACATCGGCGTCGAGCTGACCGACAGCCCGTACGTGGTGGTCAGCATGCGCATCATGACGCGCATGGGCAGCAAGGTGTACGACATCCTGGGCGACGACGGCGAGTTCGTGCCCTGCGTGCATACCGTGGGCGCGCCCCTGGCCCAGGGCCAGGCCGATGTGCCCTGGCCGTGCAATCCGACCAAATACATTGTCCATTACCCCGCGACGCGCGAAATCTGGAGCTACGGCTCGGGCTACGGCGGCAACGCGCTGCTGGGCAAGAAGTGCTTCGCTTTGCGCATCGCGTCCACCATGGGACATGACGAAGGCTGGCTGGCCGAGCACATGCTGATCCTGGGTGTGACTTCGCCGGAAGGCAAGAAGCATCACGTCGCGGCGGCGTTCCCGTCGGCCTGCGGCAAGACCAACTTCGCCATGCTGATTCCCCCGCAAGGGCTGGACGGCTGGAAGGTCACCACCATCGGCGACGATATCGCGTGGATCAAGCCCAGCAAGGACGGCAAGCTGCACGCCATCAATCCGGAAGCCGGCTACTTCGGCGTGGCGCCCGGCACGGGCGAGAAGACCAACCCCAACGCCATGGCGACGCTGAAGGCCAACTGCATCTTCACCAACGTCGCGTTGACCGACGACGGTGACGTCTGGTGGGAAGGCATGACCGAACAGGCGCCCGCGCACCTGATCGACTGGCAGGGCAATGACTGGACCCCGCAGATCGCCAAGGAAACCGGCCGCAAGGCGGCGCATCCGAACGCGCGCTTCACGGCGCCGGCTTCGCAGTGTCCTTCCATCGATTCCGAATGGGAGAATCCGCAGGGCGTGGTCATCGATGCCTTTATCTTCGGCGGCCGCCGGTCCACGACCGTGCCGCTGGTGACCGAGGCCCGCAATTGGGAAGAGGGCGTCTATATGGCCGCCACCATGGGGTCGGAGACCACCGCGGCCGCGGCCGGCCAGCAGGGCGTCGTACGGCGTGATCCCTTCGCCATGCTGCCTTTCTGCGGCTACAACATGAGCGATTACTTCCAGCACTGGCTGGACCTGGGCGAACAGCTGCGCAAGACCGGCGCGACGCTGCCGCGCTTCTACTGCGTCAACTGGTTCCGCAAGGGACCGGACGGCAAGTTCGTCTGGCCGGGTTTCGGCGAAAACATGCGCGTGCTGAAGTGGATGCTGCAGCGTATCGAAGGCAAGGCCGATGGCCAGGAACATGCCTTCGGCGTGTCGCCGCGCTACGAGGACCTGGACTGGAGCGGCCTGGAGTTCGGCGCCGGCAAGTACGAGCTGGTGTCGTCGATCGACGCGGATGCATGGCGCGACGAGCTGGCGCTGCACGATGAGCTGTTCAAGCAGTTGGCCCATCGCCTGCCCCAGTCGCTGCCGGACACCAAGCAGCGTATCGAGAACCGGCTGGCTGCCTGATCGGGCTGCCGTATCGACAGCACGCGGGGCCTCGCAACCGGAAGGTGCGAGGCCCCGCGTGCATTGTCAGTCCGGGCCCAGCGTTTTTTCCATGAAGACGCTGAGCGGGTCCGGCAGGTAGTCGCCGAAAGGGGCGATGTCGCGGTAGCCGCCGGACCGGTACAGGCCCAGGGCTTCCGGCTGGTAGATGCCGGTTTCCAATCGCAGGACTGCGATACCGCGCTCGTGGGCCCGGCTTTCCAGGCGTTCCAGCAGGCGGCGGCCCAGTTTGGCGCCGCGCGCTTCCGGCGCGACGAACATGCGCTTGATTTCCGCGCTGCCGTCCAGGGCAGGCACCAGGGCGCAGCATCCCAGCACGGCGCCATCGCGGCGGGCAACGAAGAAATCGATGCCCGGCTGCTCCAGTGCACCCGGGTCCAGGATGTGATTGCTTTCCGGCGGGTAGAGCCCGTGCAGGTAGGCATCGGCCTGGGCCAACAGCGCCAGCACATCGTGCTGGCGTGGCGATTCCAGCGCGATGGCCGCGAGGTCAGTCGTCCAGGTCGAGGTCATCGTCCTCTTCGTCCTCTTCGTCTTCCTCGTCCTGTTCCAGCGCGTCGTAGCCCTTCCAGGTGATACGCCAGATGGCGTCCTGGCCGGTGGTGCTTTCCGTCAGCTTCTTGATCAGACCGGCATCGGCAAGCAGCTCCAGATGATGGCTGACTTCCTCCGGCGTGGCGTCATCGATATCGAGCTCCTGTACGGCGGCCGTCACGTCGCGGCCGCTCAGCGCTGACGCTTCCGCATCGCGGAACGCGCCCAGGATGGTTACGACCAGATCGAAATTGCGTTGCATGGCGACACCTCGTAGGTTGGAGCGCCATAACGGCGCACCCTCAACGTTAACAGATGCGCGGTCGTCGGAATGTCACACGCGGCACGCGTCAGCCGGGCAGCAGGCACTCCCTGCAGGATGTCAGTGCCAGATGCGCGTCCCGGATCATGAAATTGACCAGTGTGGCCGATACGCCCAGGTCGCGGGCGATATCGCGCTGCGTATGTCCTTCGATGCGGTATAGCTCGAAGGCGCGGCGTGTGCGCGCCGACAGGCCCGCGAGCGCGGCGCTGGCCATGGACAGCGCCTGCCGGCTGATCACGATGTTGTCGGCGCCGTCGGTGGCGGTGACGTGCGCGCCGTCCTCTTCTTCGGTGAACAGGCGGTGTTCCAGCGCGCGGCGGCGGTGGTAATCGATGGCAAGATGGCGGACGGTCTGGAACAGGTAGGCGACGGGCTCGCGTATGGTCGATAGGGGAGGGCCTTCGAGCAGCTTCAGGTAGGTGTCCTGGACCACGTCATCGGCCAATTCCGTCGAGCCCAGGATGCGCAGCGCGGCGCGCAGCAGCCTGGGCTGATGGACCATGTACAGCGCCGCCAGTGATTCGGCGGCCGGTGTCTCTTTCTGCATGGATACTCCTTGCGGATACGCTCGGTTTGCCGGCTCGCGATACGGGTCAGTAACGGTAGGCCGCGGTGGCCATGACCGTTCTGTCTATGCCGTATCGGCAGTTGAGCCGGTCGTTGCGACAGACCACCGTCTCTTTGTTCGTCAGGTTCGTTGCATCGATAGAGAAGCGCCATGGGCCGGTTTCATAGCCCAGCGACGCATCCAGCATCGTGGCGGCCGAGTTCTTCATCGTGTTCTGCACGTCGATCCAGGTGGAGCCGACGTAGCGCACGCCCAGCGCGGCTCGCCAGCCCTTGGCGTAGCCGTCGGTAAAGCGGTGCTGCACCCACAGCGACGCCATGTGGCGCGGTGTGACGATCGGCGTTTTCCCCCGGCCGCCGTCGTTGCTGCGCACGGTGGTGACATCGTTGTAGGTGTAGGCGGCCAGCAGGTCCCAACGGCGCGCCAGCGTTGCCTTGCCCTGCAATTCCAGGCCGCGCGAGCGGACTTCGCCGGTCTGCACTTCGAATCCGTCATGCAGCGGGTCCGCGGTCAGCCCATCGCGCTGACGCAGGTCGAAAACCGCCAGGGTGTACAGCGCATCCATATCGGGCGGCTGAACCTTGACGCCCGCTTCGACCTGCGCGGCCCTGGCCGGCGTGAAGGGCGTCCCGGCATAATCCGCGCCTAGCTGCGGCAAAAAGGAAGTGGCGTAGCTGACGTAGGGCGATACGCCGGGGACGATCTCGTAGGCCAGTCCCGCGCGGCCGGTGTAGGCGCTATCGTTCTGGGCGGTACGGGTTCCCTGGAAATGATCGATCGTGTCGTTGTCCACGCGATCGTGGCGGCCGGACAAGGTCACCGTCCAGTCGCCGTAGCGGATCTGGTCCTGGGCATAAAGGCCCCATTGCGTGCTGGTCTGCTTCATGTCCAGAAAGGTCGCCAGCGTACCGGGCAGCGGCAAATGCAGCCCGTAGACGGGATCGTCCAGGTCCAGGTCGGGGGCCGGGCCCTGCTTGTAGGTCTGCCAGCCGACTACCCGCCGATAATCGATGCCCAGCAGCAAGGTATGGCTGCCTTGCGCCGCGTCGTCGAAGCGGCCTTCCAGCTGGCTGTCCACCGCCAGGCCATGCATGGATTCGCGGGCGTCGACCAGATAGCGCGACAAGGTCTTGCCGTCGGACTGCAGCGCCAGCGGGTACAGGTTGCGCAGCGTCATGCCGCCATGCTGGTAGCGCAGGTTCTGGCGTGCCGTCCATGCGCGGTTCAAGCGGTGCTCGAATTGATAGCCGATGCTGGCCAGGTTGCGGTCGTAGTCGTCGTAGGCGTAGTCGCCCACCAGCGTGCGCCGGGGATAGTAGCTGCGCGATTCGCCGTCGTTGCGATCGTGCTGGTAGTTCAGCAGCAGGGTGAGGGAGGTATCGGCCGACCGCCATGTGTAGGCGGGGGCCACGTAAGCCAGGTTGTCGCGGTAGCGGTGGCCGCTGGTGTATTCATCCTGGGTGCCGGCTTCGCGGCCGGTGGCGGTCAGGCGATACAGGGACGACCCTTGCGCATCGATGGGACCGCCCAGGTCCAGGTAGGCCTGGCGGTAATCGTAGGAGCCGACTTCCACGGCGGCCTCGTGCAAGGGCTGGTCGGGCGGACGCTTGGTCGTGCGGTTGACCAGGCCGCCGGCGGAGACCTGGCCGTAGAGCGAGGACGACGGCCCACGCAGCACCTCGATGCTTTCCAGGGCGTAGACCGGCAGGCGCGGCCGGATCTGGTCGTACGGCATTTGGCTCAAGCCATCGCGGTAATCGCCGCTGAGTTTGGCATCGAAGCCGCGCAGCACGATCCAATCGTTGCGGATTTCATTGCCGCCGTAGTTGTTGATCTGGACCCCCGGCGTGTACTGCAGCGCCTGTACCACCGAACCGCTATTGCGTGCCTGCATTTCACGTTGCGTGATAACCGAGACGGATTGCGGGTTGGCCAGCAGGCTGGTCTCGGTTTTCGTGCCCGTGGTGGTCTGCCTGGCGACGAAGGGATCGGCGTCGTTCGACGTGCTGGCTTGCACGATGACGGTGGGCAGCACCGCGGCGGTGTTCGTCGGGATGCGGACGATGTGGTAGCTGCCGGGTGGCTCCTGGCGCGCTTCCAGCCCGCGGTCCAGCAAGACCGCGGCGAACGCCTGGTCCAGCGTGTAGCGGCCTTGCAGGCCGTCGCTGCGCGCATCGCCGACGAGTGCCGGATCGAAGTAGAGCAGCACGCCGCCCTGGCTGGCGATGTCCTGCAGGACGCGCGCCAGGCGATCCGGCGCGACGTCGAAGCGCCGGCTGGCCGGGGCGGCCGGGCGAAGTCCGGTGGCTTCCGGCGTGGCCGGACGATGGCGAGCGGATGCGCCGTCCACGGGGCGGGCGCCATCCGGCGGAGGCAGGCCCTGGGCGTGCGCGCGTCCGGAAGGGCCGGCCCAGGCCAGCCCGGCGATCAGGGCAGCGGTCACGAGCCGGTCCAGGGCCGAATACGGCCAGGATTTCCAGTAGCGAGACTGTGCATCGCCTCTCCTCGTCATGACGTCAGGTTCCGTTGTCGACCCAATTCCGGGCCGTCCGTGCATAGAGGACACGCGGCTACCCGAAAACCGGAAAGTGCCAGCAGGTTTTTTTTGCCGTCTGGCCGCCCACGGCAACAAGCCCCCGGCAGGCAGCGAGCCGGCTTGCCGGCGCCGCGTGAGGGCGATCCTTTTGCCGAGGAACGGCCGGGGCGTGTCCTTATGCGGGACGGCGCGCGGAGACTTCTATCCAGTAGGGCGTCCGTCGCGTGATGGCGATGGGCAGCAGGCCGCTGATCGCATCCAGCACGCGATCGGTATCGTCCGTGGGAAAAAGACCCGACAGGCGCATGCGCCCGGCGGCGGCATCACAGGTGATGTAGCCGTGGCGATAGCGGCTGAGTTCGGCGAGAAAGTCCGTCAGGCTGACGTTGTCCGCCGCGATCCGGCCCTGTAGCCAGGCATCGGTGCCCGGCGCGACGCTGCGTACCGGGCCCAGCCCGGCACGAGAGAGGGTGGCCATGCGGCCGGCCTGCAGATAGGCGGGCTGCGCGCCGTTGCCGGCGTTCACGCTGACCTGGCCTTCGTAGACGGCCACGGTGGCGCGGTCGTCATCCAGCCGGACATTGAAGCGCGTGCCCAGCGTCCGGATGGTGCCCGCGACGGTATGCACCAGGAAGGGAATCCGGCTGTAGGCCGGCTGGTGTCCTGTGGTGAAGAAGGCTTCGCCCCGCCGCAGTGTGATGATGCGCCCGGCCTCGCTGAAATTGACGTCGATGCCGCTGCCCGTGTTGAGCACGACGCGGCTGTCGTCCTGCAGGAGGATCTCGCGGCGTGCGCCGATGCGCACCGTGTAGTCCGGCGTGATCCGCAGCAGGCGCATGCGGTCCACCAGCCACAAGGTGGGAATGCCCAGGATCAACAGCCCGGCGGCGCCGCGTAGCAGCCGCCGGCGGATATCCTTGCGCCGCTCCCGGGTCAGGGCCTCGTAGGCGGGCCTCCCGCGGATCGCATTCATGCGGTCGTCCACGTAGGCCAGTTGGGTCCAGGCGCGCTGGTGATCGGCATCGGCGGCGCACCATGCGGCCCAGGCCTGGCGGTCATTTTCCGTGGCCCGCCCCGACGAGAACAGCACGTACCAGCGGGCTGCCTCTTCCGCGATGCGCGGATCCAGCGGTATCCCGCCGGCATACAGAATGGTGGGATGTTCCGCGCCGCGGCTCATCGCGGACCCTCTTGCAGGAAGAAGCAGGCTTGCACGGCGCGCACCATATAGTTGCCCACCGTGCGGGTCGTGACGCCCAGGCGCTTGGCGATTTCTTCGTACTTCATGCCTTCCAGCTGCGCGAGCAGGAAGGCCTCCCGCACCTTGGCGGGCAGGGCGTCCAGCGCGGCATCGACGGCATATAGCTGTTCGAGGACAAGCTTGCGCTGTTCGGGATCCGGCGCGTATTCCTCGGGGACCAGCGCCAGCGCGTCCAGATAGGCCCGCTCGATGGCGTTGCGCCGGTAGTGATTGGCCAGCAGCCGACGCGCGATGGTGGCCAGGAACGCACGGGGTTCGGCCAAGGCCGGCAGGTCGCGGGCGGTGAGGATGCGCACGAAGGTGTCCTGCGCCAGGTCGACGGCGGCGTCCTCGCCCCCCATCCTGTGCCTGAGCCAACCCGCGAGCCAGGGCTGATGCTGGGAGTACAGCGCTTCGGTTCGTTGATGCACGCTCAGCTCGTCGCCAGACATGGGACCGCCTCCGCAAGGGGATCAGAAGATTGATACTGTTAATGATAACGTTTATCAATTCGTTTTCATAATCCCGCCGGAGGGCGGCAGTGCCGCGGCGCACCGCGATCCGTCGCGTTTCAATGGTAAGGATAACGACCAGGCGCATCGCCGATCTGCGCAAGCAGGAAGAACGCCGCAGGCGGTCCTCGGCAAACGGCGTTCTGTTGGAGCGTGCGGCCGATGCGCTATCGGCGAGGGAAGAGGGCACCGCGCCGGGGGACATGCGGGCTAACGCGCCGCATAAATCGGCTTTATATACGGCTTCAGCATGGGAAACTCGTCGGCCGTGTCCTCGCTAAAGCTGCGGCAGAAAATGCAGTGGATCCTGGTATACCTGTGGTTCTTGGCGCGCAGGTCCGCCAACCGCTCGGAGAACAACACCCTGTCCTGCCAGCCATTGCCGCGCGCCGTCTTGCGTATCGTCACGACGTCAGTGTAAGGCTGGCGCTCCCGCATGCAGCGCCAGACATCGTCGTAGTTTTCGAATGTGTCTTGATACTTGGTCAGCGCAAAATCCGGACAGAACTGCCCGCCGCCACCATGCCCGGGAATGCCGCCAGATCGGGCTGCAGCATGCTCACGCTACCAGCTGTACGACAAGGTGCCGACGACGGTACGTTCCTGCCCGTAGCGGCAGTTCAGTGTGTTGTTGCGGCATACCACGGTCTCCTTGTTGAACAGGTTGATCACGTTCAATCCCAGCCGCCAACCGCGGATCTCGTAGTGCAGTCCGGCATCGAACAGAACGGCGGAATCGTTGGTGATGGTATTCGCGACGTCGGCGTAGGTCGTGCCGATATAGCGCACGCCCGCGCCCATGCCCAGGCCGCGCAGCAGGCCGGACGGCAGCGTGTAGTTCAGCCAGGCGGATGCCATGTGTTCCGGCGTCACGATGGGGATATTGCCTTCCTCGACCGGGTTGTTGCTGCTCTTGACCCGGATGTCGTTGAAGGTATAGGACGCCAGCACGTCCAGATTCCGCGTCAGGTTGGCCTTGCCTTCGAGCTCGATGCCGCGCGCGCGGATCTTGCCGGTCTGTACGCTGAAATTGACATCGGTCGGGTCGGTGGTCAGCACGTTCTTCTGCGTCAGGTCATAGACCGACACGGCCACATAGCTGTTGCCGCCCGGCGGCTGGTACTTGATCCCGACTTCGTACTGCTCGCCCTTGGTGGGCTTGAACGGCGTGCCGTCCTTGGCCACGCCGGCTTGCGGCAGAAAGGATGTGCTGTAGCTCACGTAGGGCGTGACGCCATTGTCGAACAGATAGGCCAGGCCCGCGCGCGTGGTGAAGTCGTCGTCGTTCTGCTTGGTGGTGTCGCCGGCCAGCCGGTCGCGGCTGTCGCTGCGCGCCCAGTCCTGCCGTCCGCCCAGCGTCAGCAGCCATTTGTCGAGTTTGATCTGGTCCTGCAGATAGGCACCCAGCTGGCGGTTGACCTGCTTCTGATCGATGATGGTCCCGGCCGCGGAGGGATAGGGAATGTTCAGGCCGTATTGCGGGTTATCCAGATCCAGGTTGGGCGCGGTGCCCTGGCGGTAATCCTGCTGGCCGTCGAGGAACTGGTAGTCGACACCGGCCAGCAGCGTATGCGCGGCCGGCCCGGTCTGGAATTTGAATTCCGCCTGGTTGTCGATCACGAAGCTGTCGGCGCTTTCCTTGGACACCAGCGCATAGCGGCTGATGGTATGGCCGTCGGGCAGCACGCGCAGGGCGTACAGGTCGCGTTGATCCAGCCAGCCTTTCTGGTAGCGGGCGTTCTGGCGCACCGTGAAGGAAGAATTGAAACGGTGCGAAAACTGATAGCCGATCGAGTACTGCTCGCGATCGTATTTGTTGAAATCGTAGTCGCCCACCAGCGTATGCGTGGGATAGACCGGGCGCGACTCGCCGCCGGTGCGATCGTGCTGGTAGTTCAGCAGCAGCGTGAACGACGTATCGGCATCCGGCTGCCAGGTGAAGGCCGGCGCGATGTAGGCCAGGTCGTCGGGGTAGCGGTGACCGGAACCATACTTGTCCTGGGTGCCGGCATCGCGCCAGATGCCGGTCAGGCGGTACAGGTACTTGCCGTCCTTGTCGACCGGGCCGCCCAGGTCGAACTGCGCCTGCCGCCGGTCCCAGCTGCCGAACTGGACGCCGATGTCGCCGAAGGGTTCGGCGGTGGGCCGCTTGGTGACACGGTTGACGATACCGCCGGGCGCGACCTGGCCGTACAGCACGGACGACGGTCCGCGGATCACGTCGATGCGTTCCAGCGCGTAGGGATCCATGCGCATGCGGATCTGGTCGTAGGGCATCTGGCTCAGGCCGTCGCGATAGTCGCCGGAGAGCTTGGCATCGAAGCCGCGCAGCACGATCCAGTCATTGCGTACATCGTTGCCGCCGAAATTGTTGACCTGGACGCCGGGAACGTACTGCACCGCCTGCGGGACGCTCAGGTCATTGCGGTCGCGCATCTCCTGCTGGGTGACCACGGATATGGACTGCGGGATTTCACGCAGCGGCGTGTCGGTCTTGGCGCCCGTCAGCGCGTCGGTAGCGACGTAGCCGCTGGTCGGACCGGTCACGGGATTCTGCTGGGTGCCCGTCACGTTGACCGTGGGCAGCGTCGTCGTGGCTGGCGTATTGGACGGCGCTGATTGTGCGAACTGGGTCTGCTGCGCCTGCTGTGCAGGCGATGTTTGCCGCGCGTTTTGCATCTGTTGTGTGCGCTGTGCCTGCTGCGCCTGGGTGTCGGCAGCGAGCGTCAGGCCGAACATCAGAAAGGCACCAAGCAGGGGCCGGGACAAAGGGTCAGGCAGGACTCCGGTAGGCAGCATATTGTTCTGGTTTCTCATCATGGTCGTAGCGTGAAGAATTCCCTGGGGCCTGAGAGGCCGGCATCAGGTCGCGGGTGCGAGTGCCGGGAGACCGGCGGCGATATGCGCCGGGCCGCGCTTCGCATTCTTGAGAGACGGATGAGAAAAGTTGCTGTTTAGTCCCGAGGCGGCCATGGACCGACGCATCGGTCACGGCGCGGGCCGTCGCCGCGTTGGACATATCGTTGCTGCGGGCACAGGGGGACTCATCGAAGACCGGCTTTTCCCCGTCTTCGATGAATGGACGGCCGACCAGGATCCGGTCTTGAAGCGCGTCTTCTACCTGGAGTTGCCGCCGGTGCCGCGGGCGCGGGGCGTGTCCGCCCCGGATGCCCAGGCGACCGCTCCCGCATAGGCGCCGGGCAAAGGCAGGATGCGCAGGTTCAGCGACCGCAGGAGATCGCGGTCCGCCATGGCGGAGTCCTCGCAGTGTATGGCGTGCGCATCCCTTGCCGCGGGATCGGTGCGGACTTCGATGCGCTGCAGCGCGTCGGCGATGCCGCGGCCCGTGGCTTTCAGCGCGGCTTCCTTGCACACCCAGTAGCGGTAGAACCCGTCCCGTCTGGCAGCGGCGGGCGCGTGCTCCAGCAATTGTCGTTCGCGCGGGGCAAGAACGATGGCGGCCAGGGCGTCGATGTCCAGGTCCTTGCGCAGTTCGACATCGATGCCTACCGGGCGCAGACGCGAGATCGCGATCAGCGCGAGCGCGCCGGAGTGCGCCACGTTGAAATGCAGTCGCGATCCCGGCCAGACCGGGCGCCCCGCGGCCGTATAGGCCAGGGCGATGGCGGCGGCGTCCCGCGCGGTTTCAGCGCCCGTATGGCTGGCCAGCAGGCGTTTGAGCATCGCCCGGGTCATACCGAAACGCACCTGGTCCGCGCGGTGCCGGTAGCGGTCCATCCGCGCGCGCTCCGCGGCGTCCAGTAGCGCCAGGGCCGGCTCCGGCACAGGCGCCGCCAGGTCCAGGTCCAGGCACCATATTCGAAGGTCGCCCGGCGTGCCCGGCAGCGACAAGGGCACGGCCCGGTCTTCCCAGGCCCGCGTCCGGCGTTCTCCGTTTTCCATTCCTCGTGCGTGCCGCATCGGTGTCGTAGCGCCGATTGTATCGGCGCGCGGCGCGCCGGTCCCGCTCAGCGCGCCAGGTATTTCGCGCGCAGCGGCTTGAGCACGGCGATCGCCAGCAGGGCGGCGGTGATGTCCAGCGCGATGGCGAAATAGAAAACCGGATGCCAGCTGGCGGTTTTCTCGTGCATCAGCGCGGCCAGCGGGCCGCCCAGGATGGATCCGATTCCCTGGGAGATATACAGCCAGCCATAGTTGGCCGTGGCATGGCGCGTGCCGAATGTGTCCGTCAGCGTGGAGGGGAACAGGGAGAAGATTTCCCCCCAGCCGAAGAAAACCACGCCGGACAGCAAGACGAAAAGCAGCGGATGTTCGCGCGTCGCCAGCCATATCGCCATCGCGCAGCCTTCCAGGGCGAAGGCGATGAACATGGTGTTCTCACGTCCGAAGCGATCGGACACCCAGCCGAAGAAAGGCCGTGTCAGGCCATTGGTAAGGCGGTCCACGGTCAGCGCCAGCGGCAGCGCGGCCAGGCCAAAGACCAGAAGATCGGCGACACCGAAATCGCGCGCGAAGCTGCCCATTTGCGACGTCACCATCAGGCCGGAGGTCGACATCATCGTCATCATGACGAACATCAGCCAGAACAGCGGCTGCTTCAGCATCTCGCGCGGCGCCAGCCCGCTGGCCACGCTGGCGGTTTGCGGCTGCGCCTGCATCGCGGCAGCGTCCACGGGCGATCGCAATCCCTGCGCGGCGATCACGCCGATCACCGCGAACAGCGCGCCGAAGCGCCACAGGGTGTTTTCCAGGCCGGACTCCGCCAGGGCACTGGCAATGGGAAAGGTCGTCAGGATGGCGCCCATGCCGTAGCCGGCGGCAACCATGCCGGCGGCGAAGCCACGCCGGTCGGAAAACCAGCGCACCATCAGGCCGACCACGCCGACGTAGACGATGCCCGTGCCCAGGCCACCCACGATGCCGTAGGTCAGGTAAAGCATGCCGATGCTGCCGGCCGATGCGGCCAGGATCCAGCTGCATCCGGACATCAGCGTGCCCAGGGCGATGAGACGCCGCGGACCGAAGCGGTCGATCAGGCTGCCCTGGAACGGCGAGAAAAAGGTCTGCAGCACGATCAGCAGCGAAAAGGTGATCTGCAGTTCGGAAAGCGGTACGCCCAGCTTGGCGGACAGGGGTTTGGTGAAGAGCGCCCAGACATATTGGGGGCTCGATATGGCCATCATGCAAATCAACCCAAGTCCCAATTGGGTCCAGCGGTTGCCCAGGACATCCTTGGGGCGGCTGAGTGCAGCTTCTGCGGAAACGCTCATGAGGGGCTCCAGGCCGGTTGGTCTGGAAGACACCTTATGCAAAGCCTATGCCAATCGCGCGGCGCCCTGTGTCTCTGCGGCGAAGCGGCCCGGGCCGCCCGCGCGCACCTGTACGGTACGTTTCGTGGTGCGCCCTGCGCCCAACTGGTGCCCGATGGGCCGCAGGGGGGATGCCCGGCGGCAGCCGAGGTGGGAGGCGGCCCCGCGCGCCGGATGGGCCCGGGGGGCGTCCTGGCGTTCAGGCGCCGGAGGCAATCGGCGCACCCGCCCGCCTACCAGCCTCGGAAGCGCGGCCAATGCGCCGCGACGCGGCCGGAATCGTCCTGGATTACGTGATAGGCCTCGTGCTGGGCACCCGTGGCGCAGGCGTGGTTGGGCAATATCCGCACCATCGTGCCCAGCGGCAGGTCGGGCAGCGTCGCCGTGCTGCCGGGACGCAGGGCCAGGATGCCCTGTTCCTGGTTGGTCTCGCGCATGACCAGGTCCGCATACGGCTTGCCATCGATGTCGCATACCACGCCGTAATACTGGTCGACTTTCTGCTTGGCCGTGCCCCGGTCGCGCGACATCGCCATCCATCCGGCGTCGACCAGGATCCAGCCTTTGTCTTCCTGGTGCCCGATCACCGTGGTCAGCACGCTGAGCGCGATGTCGTCCTGGCGGCAAACGCCCAGGCCCGCCATGACCAGGTCGAAAAATACGAAGACGCCCGCGCGCAGCTCGGTGACGCCCGTCAGGTCGCGGCTGAACAAGGCGGTCGGCGTCGAGCCCACGCTGACGACGGGGCAGGGCAGCCCGGCGGCGCGCAAGGCTTGTGCGCAGGAGACCGCCGCGGCCCGTTCGCGTTCGGCCATGGCTTCGATGGCCTGGGTGCTTTCGCAGTTATAGGATTCGCCGGCATGGGTCATCACGCCGCGCAGTTCCGCGCCGTGGTCGTGCAGCGCGCGTCCGATGGCCAGCAGGCGGTCCGTCTGGCCCGGTGCCACGCCGGCCCGATGCCCGTCCGAATCGATCTCGATCAGGCAGGGAATGCGCATCCCGCTGGCGCGGGATTTATCCGCCACCGCCCGTGCGCCGTCGACGCTGTCCACCACGATGGTCAGGTCCACGCCCTGCTGCCGCAGCGCTACCACGCGGTCCAGTTTGTTGGGGGCGATGCCCACGGCATACAGGATGTCTTTCACGCCGGCCTGCGCGAACTGCTCCGCTTCCTGCAACGTCGAGACCGTGGCGGGCCCTTGCGGCGTATCCATGGCCCGGCGCGCGACGTCGATGGATTTCGGGGTTTTCAGGTGCGGGCGCAGTTGCACGCCAAGGGCGCGGGCGCGCTCGCGCATGCGTTCGATATTGGCCGTCATGCGGCGTTCGTCCAGCACCAGGCTGGGCGTTTCCTGGCCTTGCAGGCGGTCGTGATCGATGATCGACGTGGTCACGAAGTCTCCATGGGTTTAAGGGACAGCCGTACGGTCGGCGTCCATTCGGTATCGGGGTCCAGCGGCACGACGGGGCGCGGCAGGCGCCGGAAGTCGAAGCGCGACAGGATGGGCGAGGTCAGCCCCGGCGCGTCGACGCTATGAATGCGCTCCGGCGGAAAGAACTCGTCGAAAGCGGCACGGAAATGACCGCGCGATTTGACCACGACGGTGCGTGCCGCGCCGATGTCCAGCCCGAACATTTCGAAGAAAGTGGGTTCGTGGCACTGGTGGCGGTGGGTGATGACGACGATCCGGATGCCGTCGACGGCTATCAAGGCCGAAGGGCCCAGGTCGAAGCTGCACCCCGCCAGTTGGCCGCGCCGCCCCACGCCCTTGCCGTCGCGCAGCGCCACCACGGTGGCATCGGCCTCGAAGGGCTCGGAATAGCGCGTGGTTTCGCTGCGGTTGAAGCGTGCCCTCAGGGCCGTGCCCACGCCGGCCGCATGCGCGTCGGCGGCCAGTTCGGGATCGGTGACGACACCGGCAATCACCCCGCGCGCGCCGGCCTTCAGTAGCGCCCGCAACAGGTAAGGCGTGTTGCCCCGCGCGCCGCCGCCCGGATTGTCGGCCACGTCCGCCAGCAGGACCGGCGGCCGCGCGGCATCGTTGCCCGTCGCCACGGCCAGGGCGACCGCGTCGTCCAGCGGCATCAATCGGGGAAAGAAGGCGGCGCGGTCGCGCCATGCCGGCGTGACCAGGTCCAGCGCCGTTCGTCGGGCCAGTTCGGCGTCGCCGCGCGTGGTCACCAGGACCGTCAAGCCATTCTTCGGCGTATCGCCATAGGCGAATCCGCCCATCGCCGACACGTTCAGGATGCGCGGATCGTCCAGCGCTTCCGCCTTGTGGATCATGTCCGCGTAGGGGCCGGTGCCCGCCGCGGTCAGCAGCTGCGTGGGCGGCGCGCAGACCGGCATGCGGACATGGGCGACTTCCACGCGCAGGCCGGCCAGCAGCTCGCGCAAGACGTCAGCGGCTTCCGCGCCGCGTTCGGCCATGTCGACGTGCGGATTGCGGCGATAGGAAATCAAGGTGTCGACCTGGTCGACCATGCGGTCCGAGACATTGGCGTGCAGATCCACCGTGGCGACGATAGGTACCTTCGGACCGACGATGCGCCGCACGGTTTCGAAGACCAGGCCGTCGGGGTCGTCCTCCTCGGTGGTGATCGCCGCGCCGTGCTCGCAGATGTAGACGCCGTCCAGGGGCAGGGCCGCGCGCAGGCGGCTCTCGAACTGCGCCAGCGTATCGGCGAAAAAACCGTGTTCCACCGGCCCGCCGGATTCCGCGTTGGCGAACAGGATGGGCACCGGCGTCCATTCCACGGTGGCATCCATGCGGCGCACGAAGGCGGGGATTTCCGGTGTCATGCGAGGCGTCGCGTCGCGTGCATCGCGCATCAGCTCCGCGCCGGCCAGGTAGGCGCGCGATACGAAGTCTTCGCGGGTGGAGACCGGCGCGTAGCGGTTGGATTCGATGGCGAAGCCCAGCAGGGCAATGCGTAGGGACATGGCGTGATCAATCCTGTTTCTCGATATGGGCGTCGGTAATCAGGTCGCCCCATTTGCGCTGCTCGGCCGCGATGAAGCGCGCGAACTCCTCCGGTGTGCCGGGCGTGCCGGGCGAGGCGCTGGTGTTGGCCAGGTCCTTGGCCAGGGAATCGCTGGCCAGCACTTTCCGCAACGATTGCGACAGGCGATCGATGATGGGCTGCGGCGTGCCGGCCGGGAAGACCAGGCCGCCCCAGGATACATTCTCATAGCCCTTCAGGCCCAGTTCGTTCAAGGTGGGCATGTCGGGGAACAGCGCCACGCGATCCTTGCTGGTGATCGCCAGGGCCCGCAGCTTGCCGCTCTTGACCAAAGGATAGGCCACGGACGCATTGGTGAATGTGTAGTCCAGCCGTCCGCCCGCCAGATCGGACAGCGAAGCGGGGTCGCCGTTGTAGGGGATGAACATCACGTCCACGCCTGCCATCTGCTTGAACAGTTCGCCCGCCATTTGGCCGCTGCTGCCGATGCCCGCCGCGCCATACGACATCTTGCCGGGCTCGCGCCTGGCCTGGGCGATCAGGTCCGCAACCGTATGGATCGGCGAGTCGCCGCGTACCACGAGCAGGTTGTAGACGGCGAACATCTGGCCCACCGGCGCGAAATCCTTGACGGCGTCGTAGGGCAGTTTTTTGAACAGCGCCGGATTGACCGCCAGCGTATTGATATTGCCGTAGCCCAGCGTATAGCCGTCCGGGGCCGCGCGCTTGATCTGCGCCATGCCGATGTTGCCGGCCGCGCCCGGGCGGTTCTCCACGACGAAGTTCGCGCCGGTATCCTCGGCCACGTGCTTGAGCACAATCCGGCTGAGCACGTCGGCCGAGCCGCCGGCCGCCGAGGCAATGATGACCGTGACGGGCCGGTTGGGCCAGTCGGAGCCGGCGGCGTGGGCGGTGGATGCCAGCAGTCCCAGCGCGCCGGCGGCGATCAGGGTGGTCCAGGCATGGGCAAGGGTACGTCGCATACAACCTCCAGGATGGGGAGCAAGGCCGCGCCGCTGGCCGGTCCCCGCCGGATACACGGGCGGGCCCGTGTCCATGGCTGGTGCGGCCGCCGTGGGCGGCAATGAGGTAAAGCACGGATGCCGCAAGTATGGGGATAGAGCTAAAGTCCAGGGTTAACCGGCAATGAATCCATTCTTAAGCCGGGGCTTAATGGAGCAAGGGGTTGCTGTCCAGCGAAGACCTGCGTTTTTTCCTGACCGTGGTGGCCGCGCGCTCGTTGGCGGAAGCGGCGCGCACGCTGGATGTGACACCGCCCGCCGTCACCCAGCGGCTGGCGGGACTGGAAAGGCGCCTGGGCATCCGGCTGGTCGAACGGACCGGCCGGCGCATCGCGCTTACCGACGAAGGCGAGCTGCTGGCCGCGCGCGGTCGCCGGATCTGCGAGGACCTCGGTCAGTTGGCCGATACGCTGGGCAGCCGCGGCAGCGTCATCGCGGGACATCTGCGCGTCCTCGCGCCCCTGGGATTCGGTCACCGCTACGTGGGGCCCGCCGTCGCGCGGGTGCGGCGCGATTACCCCGAAGTCACCGCCACGCTGACGCTGTCGGACCGCCCCGGCCGCGTGGCAGAGGACGGGTGGGACGTCCTGGTCCATATCGGCGAATTGCGCGATTCGGCGCTGGTCATGCATCGCATCGCGGCCAACCGGCGCATCCTCTGCGCCGCGCCCGCCTACCTGCGGCGGCGCGGCATGCCGGCCCGTCCGGAGGACTTGCGGACGCACGAATGCATCGCCCTGCGGGAAAACGACGAGGACGTCACGCTCTGGCGTTTCACCGACGCGCGCGGCGAAACGGCCAGCGTGCGCATCGATCCGGTCCTGGCCAGCACGGAAGGGGCGGTGGTCCATGATTGGGCGGTCGCGGGCATGGGCATTATGGTCAGGTCGGAATGGGATGTCGCGGGCGACCTGCGCGATGGCCGGCTGGTCGCGCTGCTGCCGGGTTGGCGCCTGCCCGATGCGGATGTGATCGCGCTGTTGCCCTCGCGCCAGGAGCGCTCCGCCCGGACTTCCCATTTCCTGGCGTGCCTGCGCGCGGAGGTGCAGGCGCATCCCTGGACGGTGGCCGGCTGACAGGAAGCCGTCAATCCGCCCGGCAGGGAAGGCGCATGTACACGCGGGTATACAATCCTCCCCCAAAGCGCTCGCGGGACGCGACGGTCTTCCAAAAGCGCGGCATCAGCCGCCCCTGGACCGTTTTTGCCAAGCTCCCACAAACCTGGATATCAGGAGAAAAACATGAAATTCGGCAAATCCCTGCTGGGGAAGTTGCTCGCAGGTACCGTGCTCTGCGCCGGCACCCTGGCGGCCCACGCCGCCGGCTGGCCCGAGAAGCCGATCACCCTCGTGGTCCCGTTCCCGCCCGGGGGCACCACCGACATCGTCGGCCGCCCGCTGGCGGAAGCCCTGGCCAAGAAACTCGGCAAGCCCGTCATCGTGGACAACCGCGCCGGCGCGGGCGGCACGATCGGCGCGGGATACGTTGCGCGTTCCAATCCGGACGGCTATACCATTTTCCTGTCGACCATCGCGCACACCATCGCGCCTTCGACCTATGACAAGCTGCCCTACGATTTCGAAAAGGATTTCGCGCCGATCACCGTCATCGCGTCCTCGCCGAACCTGCTTATCGTCAATAACAAACTGCCGGTCAAGACCATTCCGGAATTGATCGACTATGCCAAGAAGAATCCGGGCAAGCTGAACTTCGGTTCGGCAGGCATCGGCAGCACGGAGCACCTGGCCGGCGAGCTGTTCAAGAGAATGGCCAAAATCGATATCGCGCACGTGCCCTACAAGGGTGGCGCGCCGATGATGGCGGACCTGATTTCCGGCCAGATCCAGATGTCCATCGAAACCAGCGGCTCCGCGCTTTCGCAGATCCGGGCCGGCACGGTGCGCGCCCTGGGCGTCAGCAGCGCAAAACCCAGCGCCTATTTCCCCGGGATCCCCGCCATCGACGAGGCCGGGCTGCCGGGCTACACCTTCTCGACGTGGTACGGCCTGGTGGTTCCGGCCAAGGTGCCCAAGGAGGTGCAGGCCAAGCTGTACCAGGCCACGCTGGAGGCTTTGAAAGACCCGCAGATGGTCAAGGTGCTGGAAACCATCGGCGCGGAGCCGGGCGGCGAAAAGCCGGAAGTGTTCGGCAAGTTCATCGTCGACCAGACCAACAAGTGGCATGACATCCTGAAGGGCGGCAAGTAAGCCCTGTTGCAAGGATGTGCTGAAGGGCGCGGGTGAGCCGGCCGATGCGGTCCGCGGCTTTCAACCGTGGCCCACCCATGCCGGCGCCGCGATCTCTTCGTTCAGCGCCAGGCGTGCGCCACGGCGTGCACTACTTCGCCTTGCCCGCCGTGGATCGGAGCAAAGAGGGCTGCCGGCTGGCGATCCGCAAAAGGCGGGCGCGCAGGGCGAGGCAAATAGTCGAAGGCACTATCAAGGCGGGGCAAGCAGCTTGGAACCCCATAGGCTACGGCGGGGGTGGCGCTATGAGTTCCGAGGCGCTGTCAGCGTCCGCGGTGCACCAGTTCGCAAAAAGTACATTACTCGCGGATAGAGATAACGTGGGAGAGCAATGGTCTGAAATGGGAGAGTCCACGCTGATCCCCGCGACATCCGTTGGGTTTGACCAGCTGCTTCCATCGTACTTTACGTAGTAAATCTTTGAATCCGCCGCATTATGGTACGTAACGTAAAGTCCGTCGTAGGAAGGCCGATTCGTCATAACGGCCGCTCCGGGAGAATTGATCATGGAAACGTTGGGGACTTGCACGTCTGCCGTCCAGGTTTTCCCGTCGGACGTCGTCGTATACCAGAGCTGCTGGGCGGCACCGGTTGTGTCGGAACCTTGATGAAACAGGTAAAGCGTATCGCCAAAAACGGCCAAGGAAGGCGACCCATTCAGTAAAACACCGAAGATATACTTATCCTGCGACCATACCCCGTTCCTATACACGGTATACCAAAGCGTATGAGCAGAACTGTCGGTACCTTGGTGCGCCACATACAAGTTTCCTTGGAAAACGGCCATTCCGGGAGACTCATTCAAGTAAATATCGGGGACGACGGCGTCCGGCGACCAGGTTGTCCCGTCGTATGTCATATGCCAAAGTTCGTTACTGGCATCGGCGGCTTGATGCGTCAGGTGCACCACCCCGTTGTAAATGGCCATCGCAGGGTAGCCGTTCAGGGCTGCACCTACCGGTTTCCCGTCCTCTTGTGAGTTTCCATAGCGGACCATCAGCTTATGGCTCCCCGCGTAGTCCGAATACGCCAAGACGTAGTAGTCGGAGTTGTAGAGAACATAGGTGTTGGTCGGGTCTATCGATGGATCCAGGTAGTCGGGGCGGTCATGGTCGGGCATAAAGCGGTCCTCATCGTCGATTGCGACACGCAACGTCGTTAAATGCGACCACAGTATCCGCGATGCAGTGAGCGGCGGAAGTTTATAGGCCCGTAATATGGTGTGAAATTTCTAATCCTCCGCGTACGTGCCGGTAGCGGAGGCCTGTGCCCGCAAGCTCCGCTCATGGTCAGTGACCGGGTTGCGTGGCTGGCGTTGAAGCATGGCGTGATCGGCGAAAAGGCGGCCATGCGCGCCATGCCGGGCGGCGCGAGCTGATCCGGCCTTAGCCAGCCGCGAAGGCTGCCTATCCGGAACACGAATTCCCAAGGCTGGCGGAATCTCCTACAGTCGTGCTGTCGCCCGCGTGCCGGCATCGTCCATCCCGGTGGCGGTTCGCGCGGCGGCCGCGGCTGTCCCGGCACCTCGGGGCCGCAGGCAACCCTGGGAGACTCGCAAATTGATCGACCATCTGGACCACCTGGTTCTGACCACGGCGAACGAAGCCGCGTGCACGCGCTTCTACGTCGATATCCTCGGCATGCGCCTGGAAACCTTCGGCGAGGGGCGCAAAGCCTACGCCTTCGGTAACCAGAAGATCAATCTGCACGTCAAGGGCCGGGAATTCGAACCCAAGGCGCATCTGCCGGTGCCGGGCGCGCTGGACCTGTGCTTCATCGCCAGCGTCCCCCTGGAGCAGGTTATCCAGCGCCTGCGCGAGCACCACGTAGCGATCGAGCAAGGACCGGTCATGCGTACCGGAGCGACCTCGCGCATCCGTTCGGTGTATGTACGCGACCCCGACCTGAACCTGATCGAAATCTCGGAGCTCGCGGCATGAGCGGCGCCTCCATTGCCCCCGATGCCGGTGCGTACGCCGGCCGCGACGACGGTACTCCGCCCGCCGCGCCCTCGCAGCAGCCCCTGGCGGACGATATCCGCCTGTTGGGGCGTTTGCTGGGCGAAGTCATCCGCGAACAGGAAGGCGACGAGGCCTACACGCTGGTGGAACAAGTGCGCCAACTGGCCGTGGCCTTCCGCCGCGACGACGACGCACAGGCCGACCAGACGCTCAAGCACCTGCTGCAATCGCTGCCCGCCATCATGCTGGTCTGCGTGGTGCGCGCCTTCACCTATTTCAGCCTGCTGGCCAACCTGGCCGAAGACCGCCACTATATCCGCCGGCGCGTCGCGCGCGAGCGCGGCGGCGACGTCCAGGAGGGCAGTATCGAAGCCATGATGGCGCGGCTGCGCGCGGCCGGCGTCGCGGCCGATCGGATTGCGCGCACCCTGGACGACAGCCACGTGTCGCCGGTGCTGACGGCCCATCCCACCGAGGTGCAGCGCAAGAGCATCCTGGATGCGCAGCGCGCCATCGCGCAACTGCTGACCGAACGCGACGACATCCGTGGCCATGGCGTGGCGGGTGCCGCCGACGCCGTGCTGGCGCGCGAGCTGGACGCCAATGCCGCCCAGCTGCGCGGCCGCATCATCCAGCTATGGACCACGCGGCTGCTGCGCATGTCCCGGCTGACCGTCGCCGACGAAATCGAGAACGCGCTCAGCTACTACCAGACGACGTTCCTGCGCGAAATCCCGCGCCTGTACGCCAGCCTGGAGCGCGAGATGCCCGGCCATGCCGTGGCCAGTTTCCTGCGCATGGGCCAGTGGATAGGCGGCGACCGCGATGGCAATCCCAATGTGTCGGCCGACACGCTGGCCTATGCCCTGAAGCGCCAGTCGGAAATCGCCCTGCGCCACTACCTGGCGGAGGTGCACCAGCTGGGTGGCGAGCTATCCATGTCCGATTATCTGGTGGACGTGGCGCCGGCCCTGCGGGCGCTGGCGGACCGCTCGCCGGACGATAGCGCCCATCGCCGCGACGAGCCGTATCGGAAGGCGCTATCCGGCGTGTACGCCCGGCTGGCGGCGACGCTCCAGGCCTTGACGGGCGGCGAGGCCGCGCCGCATCCGGTGGCGCCGCAGCCGCCTTATGCGCGGGCGGAAGATTTCCTGGACGATCTCGAGGTGGTCGAAGCGTCGCTGGACAGCCATCATGCCGGCGCCCTGGCCGCGCAGCGGCTGCAGCCGCTGATGCGCGCGGCCAGCGTGTTCGGCTTTCACCTGGCGACGGTGGACCTGCGGCAGAGTTCGGACAAGCACGAGGCCGTCATCGCGGAACTATTGGCCGTGGCGCGCGTGCATGCCGATTACGCGTCGCTGGACGAGGCGGCAAAGGTCGATCAGTTGCTGCGGCTGCTGGATGATCCCCGCCCGCTACGCGTTCCCGGATCCGCGTATTCCGAACTGGCGCGCGGCGAGCTCGCCATCTTCGAAGCCGCCCGGGTCATGCGCGAGCGTTATGGCCGGCACGCCATCCGGCACTACATCATCAGCCATACGGAGACGGTCAGCGATCTGCTGGAAGTCCTGCTGCTGCAGAAGGAATGCGGGCTGATGCGCGGGCTGCTGGGCGAGGACGCGCGGGCGGAGCTGATCGTCGTGCCGCTGTTCGAAACCATCGAGGACCTGCGCAACGCCACCGCCATCATGCGGGGTTTCTATGCCTTGCCGGGGATCTTCGATCTGGTGCATCGCAGCGGCGCCGAGCAGGACATCATGCTGGGCTACTCGGACAGCAACAAGGACGGCGGCATTTTCACCAGCAATTGGGAGCTTTATCGCGCGGAGGTCGCCCTGGCCTCGCTGTTCGACGAGTTCGCCGCGCGTGCCCCGATCAAGCTGCGCATGTTCCATGGCCGCGGCGGCACGGTAGGGCGGGGCGGCGGTCCCAGCTACCAGGCCATCCTGGCGCAGCCACCCGGAACGGTGCGCGGCCAGCTGCGCCTGACCGAGCAGGGCGAGGTCATCGCCTCCAAGTACACCAACCCGGACATCGGCCGCCGCAATCTGGAAACGCTGGTCGCCGCCACACTGGAAACGACGCTGCTGCGCACCCAGCAGGCCGCGCCCGATGCCTTCCTGCGGGCCGCGGCGGCCCTGTCGGATGCCAGCATGCGTGCATACCGGGCACTGGTGTACGAAACCCCGGGTTTCCGCGAGTACTTCTTCGGTTCCACGCCCATCCGCGAAATCGCGGAGTTGAACATCGGCTCGCGTCCGGCATCGCGCAGCGGCGGCCAGCGGATCGAGGATCTGCGCGCCATTCCCTGGGGCTTCAGCTGGGGCCAGTGCCGGCTGACGCTGCCCGGCTGGTACGGGTTCGGCTCCGCCGTGCGCACCTTCGTCGAAGAGGCGGGCCCCGACGCCGAGGCCGCCTGGACGCTGCTGCGGGAGATGTACCGCGAATGGCCTTTCTTTCGCACGCTGTTGTCGAACCTGGATATGGTGCTGGCCAAGTCCGATCTTGCCCTGGCTTCCCGCTATGCCGAGCTGGTGACCGATACCGCGCTGCGCGATCGCATCTTCCCGGTCATCGAGGCCGAATGGCACCGCACGGCGCAGGCCTTATCGCGCATCACCGGCGAAGGCGAGCGGTTGACAAACAATCCGGTACTGGCGCGCTCGATCAGCCATCGCTTTCCCTATCTGGATCCCTTGCACCACGTGCAGGTGGAGTTGATGCAACGCTATCGCGAAGGACGCGGCGACGCGGTGGTGAAAACCGGTATCCACATCTCCATCAACGGGATTGCGGCGGGTCTGCGCAATAGCGGCTGAGCGCACGAGTCATAGGCCCAGGCAGATCGCGCCGGCCGCGACGACCAGGCACGCCAGCCAGCGTGTCGGGTTGACCGTCTCGCGCAGGAACATCCTGCCGATCAGCACGGCGAATACCACGCTGGTCTCGCGCAAGGCCGAGACCGCGCCCATCGCGTCCGATTGCAGCGCCCAGATAACGATGCCATACGCGGCGATCGATACCAGCCCACCGGCCAGCGATATGGCGACCGACATCGGTTCGGCAAGGACCGGCCTGTACAGCGGCGCGAATCCGCGCGCCGCGACGAACAGGGCGGGCATCAGCCAATAGAACAGGAACATCCAGGCGGTGTAGACCAGCGCCTGGCCTTCGGCCAGCCTGACGCCGATGCCGTCGATCACGGTGTACACGGCGATGGTCGCGCCGGTCGCCAGCGCGGCCAGGATGCCAGCCCGCGACACACGATGGCCCTGCAGCGCGATGGCAATGATGCCGCCCGATATCATGGCGACGCCGAGCGCGCGCAGCGGACCGATTTGCTCGTGCGCGAACAGCGCCGCGCCCAGTGTGACGATCAACGGCGACGAACCTCGCGCGATGGGGTACGCCAGCGCGAGGTCGGTGCGTCGATACGAGCGGACCAGGCACAGGTTGTAGAAGATGTGCACGAGTCCCGACGCGGCGATATACGGCCAGGAGGCCGCAGGCGGCCAGGGGTGGTCCAGCACGATCAGCGTGGACACCGCCGCGATGGCGACGCTCATCCAGGTCATGGAAAGCAATCGGTCGCGGTTGCCGTGCAGCATCGCGTTCCAACTTGCGTGGAGAACGGCGGCGAGCAGGACGATCGCGCCGGTATGGCTGAACATAAGTGTCGGCCCGCGGAAGAAGGAAAACGGGGAGGGCGAAGAAGGGGTAGGCAGTGTTTGATAGGTTATCTATCTTGTCCGGCCACGACAAACCAGATAAATTGCCACGTCGAGTTAGAAAATCTTCCATATGAGACGGATATTGCCGCCCCTGAACGCCTTGAGGGCTTTCGAGGCCGCCGGCCGGCTGGGTAGCTTCAAGGAGGCCGCCGCGGAATTGCACGTCACGCACGGCGCGGTAAGCCAGCACGTGCGCCTGCTGGAGGGATGGCTGGGCGCACCCTTGTTCGAGCGGCACAATCGGCGGGTCACGCTGACGCCCGCCGCGCAGGCGTATCTGGAAAAGATCGGGCCCCTGTTCGAGCAACTGGGGCAGGCCACCGCGGCCTACGGCGTGCCGGGAACGGTGTCCCGGACACTTGCCGTGAACGCGCCCGCGACCTTCACCCTGCGCTGGCTGGTGCCACGGCTGGCGACGTTCCGCGCCCTGCATCCCGACGTAGAGGTCAAGGTGCGGACGTCGAACGCGCCGTTGGATAGCCTGGACGAAAGCCACGACATCGTCATCCGGGGCGGTCCGGACACGTTCTACGGCTATTCGATGCGTCCTTTCCTGTCCGAAGAAAGGCTGCCGGTCTGTAGCCCAGAGCTTATGCGGCGCCTGCCGCTGCATGTGCCCGGCGACTTGCGGCAGCACACCCTGCTGCATACCTCCAGCCTGCCGCGGCTGTGGCCGGACTGGCTGGCCAGGGCAGGGGTGCCCGGCCTGACGCCGGCCGCCAGCCTGACTTTCGACCACTTCTATCTGACCTTGCAGGCCGCGATCGACGGTATCGGCGTCGCGATGGGTCCTACCGCGCTGGTATCCGACGATCTCGCCGCCGGCCGATTGATCGCGCCGCTCGCGGAGCCCCGCCTGCCGTCGCGCAGCTATTGCACTTACGTTCCGGAAGAAAAATCCGCCGATGAACGCGTTCTGCTGTTTCGTTCATGGATCGAGCGCGAGGGCATGAGCGCAGGCACGCCAGCGGTGTGAACGCGATCTGGTCGGCGTGGCGATCAGAAATCCCAGATCACCGGTACCCACCGGAAGGCATCGCCGTCGACTGCGACGCGACCCACCGACGGGAAGGGCAAGTGGGCGGCGACCAGCAGCCCGCGGTTCTGCGCCAGTTCCTTGAAAAGATCCATGCGGACGCGGGCCGAGGCCACCGGATCGTGTTCGAAACCGTTGTGCCATTCCGGGTGCTCGAAGCCGACCGGAAACACGGCGTCGCCGGCAAAGGTCAGGCGTTCGCCGCCCGATACCAGATCGACCACGCTATGCCCTGGCGTATGGCCGCCGGTCAGGCGAACGATGACCCCGGGCGCGACTTCGTGGGTGTTTTCGAAGGTGCACAGCCGGTCGCGGTATTCGTTATAGAAGCTCGTTGCCGTGGTGCGCAGGACCTCCGGCACCGGCTTGGGCATGACGGTGTGGGAGAAATCGGGCGATGTCCAGAATTCGACCTCGGTCGCCGACACATGGATGCGCACATCGGGACGCAGGCGTTCCTTCACGCCCGGCACCAGCAGTCCGCCCACGTGGTCCATGTGCATGTGGGTAATGATCACATCGGTCACGGATTCCAGTGCGATGCCCGCGGATTGCAGGCGCTGCGGGAACTGCCCGGCGCGTGGAAAACCCGGGAATTGCCCGCCCAGGCCAGCGTCGATCAGGATGGTCCGGTCGCCGCTGCGCGCCACCATCACGTTCAGCGGCCAGTCGAACGCGTCCGGCGGCATGAACATCTGCTCCAGCCAGTTCGCCAGATCGGCCGGGTCGGCGTTGGTGGCCATTGTCGAGGTCGGCAGCGGCAGTACGCCGTCGCTGACCACCAGCGCGTCGATGTCGCCGACGCGGACCGCATAACGCGATGGGACCAGATCGAAGGATCGGTCGCTGGCGGAAGGCACGGCGAGGTCTGTTGCTAGCATGGGGAAATCTCCTGAAGGGTGGCGGGACGAACCGGCTCGGTGCTTTACCTTTTGTGCCGGGGGACATGCGATGACGGAATCCTAGGGTGCAGGCGTGGCGCGCGGTAGATCCCTGGCGGGAAGCACACCGTTGTGCCGTACGCATCAATCCGCGGCGCCGTATCGCGCATGGGTGTTGAAGACGCAATGCGCGTCGATCGGCTGCATTGCACGGCCGCCCCGCGCTTGTCGGCGTCGCGTTGGTGCGGCAGAATGATTGGCTTCCCGCTTCGCCGCACTGGGTGTCGAGACCTTCATGACCGACTCCGTACTCGTCTTCGAACGTCTTCGTCCTCGCCTGTACGCGATCGCCTATCGCATGCTGGGCGCGGTCGCCGAAGCAGAGGACGTGGTGCAGGAAGCGTGGCTGCGGTGGCACGACGCCGACCGCGCTGCCCTGGAAAATCCCGAAGCCTGGCTGGTCACCGTCACGACCCGCCTGTCCATCGATCGCTTGCGCGCCGCCAAGGCCGAACGCGCCCACTATGTCGGCGTCTGGCTGCCCGAACCCATGCTGATGGCCGCGCCCGACACGCCGGAACAGATCCACGAGTTTGCCGACGATGTGTCGGTCGCTTTCCTGTTCATGCTGGAGCGCCTTACGCCGGACGCGCGCGCGGCGTTCCTGATGCGTGAGGTATTCGACGCCGACTACGAGGACATCGCGCAGACCCTGGGCAAGACCCAGGCCGCGATCCGCCAACTGGTGCGGCGGGCCAGGCAGCAGTTGCGCCAGGGCGCTCCGCGCGCGGCCGTGCCGCGCGCGACGCTGCGGCGCCTGTTGCTGGCCTTTGCCGACGCGATGCAGCGCAGCGACTTCAACGGCCTGCACGCGTTGTTGAGCGACGATGCCGAGCTCATCGGCGACGGCGGCGGCAGGGTCACTAGTTTCGCCCGCCTGGCGGGCGGCAAACGCCTGGCGCAGCTCTTCTACGCCGGAAAGCGCAGGTACCGCGATGCGCTGCGCATCCAGGTCGTCCAGGTGAACGGGCAATGGACGCTGTTGCGCTTCATCGATGGCCAGCTGGAATCCGTGCAATCCTACGAGACGGATGGGGAACGCCTGACGCGCGTTCTTGTGCAGCGAAATCCGGACAAGCTGGCACGCATCGCCAGCGCGCTGGCGAAAGGCTAAGCCGCACCGGCAAGGGTTTTACCTCCGCCCGCCGGGTCCGGGGGCTGCCCTGTCGCAGACTGTTCTTCCGTCGGAGCAAAACTTTTTCTTCGTCCGATGTCACAAAACCGTCCCCCGGGACGTCTAGCAATAGAACCAACCCACGCGCGGTGCTGCCACCATGTCGACATCCATTTCAACTCCTTCGGTTACATCCTTCTGTAGCGGCCCGGATTCGCTGGCGGACAGCTTTGCCACCAGCTACGCGGGCGTCATGGCCTTTATCGCCGTCGCCACGGAAGGCAACTTCGCCAAGGCGGCCGATCGGCTGGGCATCGGCCGGTCCGCTGTCAGCCGCAGCGTGCAAAAGCTGGAAGACCAGCTGGGCACCCGCCTGTTCGTCCGCACCACGCGCAACACTTCACTGACCGCAGAGGGCAGGCGGTTCTACGAGCAGTGCCAGCCGGGCGTGGAGCGGATCAACCGCGCCCTGGACGACCTGCGCGAATTGCGCGAAGGCCCGCCATCGGGCCTGTTGCGCGTCTGCGCGACGGTAGGCTTCGGCCGCAAGGTCGTCGCGCCCCTGCTGCGGGGGTTTTGCGACGCCTACCCCGATATTTCGGTGGACCTCCTGCTCGATGACGGTCCCACCGACTTCACCACGGACCGTGTCGACGTCTCGTTCCGCAATGGCCGCATGGAAGACAGCCAGGTGATCGCCAAGAAGCTCATTCCCATGCAGATGATGCTATGTGCTTCACCCGCCTATGCCGCCAGGCACGGCCTGCCGGACAGCGTCGACGCGCTTGCCAGCCACGGTTGCGTGAACTTCCGCCTGGCATCGGGACGGGTGTACGAATGGGAATTCAAGATAGGCGGGCACCTGCGCAAACTTGCTCCGCGGGCGATGTCGACCTTCAACGACGCCGACCTGGTGCTGCAAGCCGTGCTGGACGGCCAGGGCATCGCGCAAATGGCCGGCTACCAGGTGTGCGAGCATTTGCGCGCCGGTAGACTGGTCGCTTGCCTGCCTCAATATGCGCCTGACGATCGCGGGCATTATCTGTGCTTTCTCAGCCGCGAGCACCTGCCGGCGCGCATGCGGGTCTTTATCGACTACATGACCGAACGCATTCGCGCCCTGGACCTGCAAATCGTGGATAGCCTGCTGATGAAGCAGGCGTAAGCCGCTATTGCGTCAGGGCCACGACGCTATCGATGCCGCTGCGGGCCATCTTGACGTACGGGCACAGCCGTTCCGTGTTGCGCACCAGCTCTTCGGCCACCGCCCCGTCCAGGCCCGGGAGGTAGATATCGATACTCGCGGTCAGGGCGAACCAGCCATCGACGGGGTCGCGCCCGAAAGAGATCGTGGCGGTGACGGACGCATCCGGAATCGACAGGCCCGCGCGCTCGGCCAGCATGCCCAGCGCACCGTGGAAGCACGCCGCAAAGCCGGCGGCGAACAGTTGCTCGGGGTTGGTGCCCCCGCCGCAGCCGCCCATCTCGACCGGTAGCCGCAGGTCCACGGCCAGCTCGCCGTCATCCGAGATGGCAACGCCGGAGGCACGCCCGTGCGCGGCCTCTCCACCGCGCACCGTCACGCTGGTCGTATACAGCGGCTGGAAGTCCGCGCCCCGGTATTTGTCCAGAAGCGTCTGGGGAGGAGGTCGCAATTTGCTCATAAGTACCTTCGTGCCTGTCCCTGCTTTCCCTGTTCGGAAGAGGCGCTCTCGTTATGCCGCTCACCGGCGCTGACAGGGCGGCATACGCCAGGCACAGGGAGGCATCGGCGGACGCGACGGGGCGGACGTATGGCACGCCCGCCCTGTCGAGGATGCGCTTGCGGTCCTTCAGTCGAACTTGGCCTTGTCCAGTCCATACGCCTTGTCGGCTGAACCCGGAACGGTCCGGAAACCCACGTTCAGGCGGTTCCAGCCGTTGATCGCCATGATCGCGAAGCTCAGGTCCGAGATTTCCTTTTCCGACAATTCGGTCCGCACGTGCTCATAGACGTCGTCGGGCACGCCATGCGCGCCCAGCGTGGTCAGCGCCTCCGTCCATGCGAGGCAGGCGCGCTCACGCGGCGAGAACTCTGGCGACTCGCGCCAGATGGCCACGTGATGCAGGCGCAGTTCGCGTTCGCCGTGGATCTTGGCCTCTTTCACATGCATGTCCAGGCAGAAGCCGCAGCCGTTGATCTGCGAGGCGCGGATTTCGATCAGGCCCAGGATGGACTGCTCGATCGCGCCGGATTTCAACAGCATGCCGAATTCGATGAATTTCTTGAACAGTTCGGGCGATTGGACAAAGGCGTTCAGACGTTGGCTCATGGTGATTCTCTAAAGGGGTTGACGTGCCTTGGCCGTGGCGGACGGCTCGGGACCCATACTGGGACGGCCCCTGAATCGTAGGCGCGCGCGCGCGGCGGCGGAAGGCTCGGCCAGGGGACCACGATGTTGCTTCGATGGCAACAATCGTACGCAACGAGATCCCCTCATGCCCGTGGGCCACACTCCGCCCGCACCGGCAGCCTGAGCTGCCGGCTTACGGGAGGACGGCCCATCGTGTGTAATACCCATCTCGTGCAAAGAGCCCCATTGAGGGCCGCGGGAAAATTCCGTAAGGTCCGTTGGAGGGGCGACGACATGGCCGGTTGGATCGCCGATTCCGCACAGGGTGTCCGTTCGAACGATGCGGACTGCGCGGCGGGATGCGACACGCCGGCCTTGGCCACCCGGCGACAGGCCCCCGCGCCGGCTAATCCATGACAAGGACGTCGATGATGCTGCGCTACCTGCGCATGGCCGCTCGCCTGATCTGTGCCGCCCTGGTGGCTGGCGGGAGCTGCGTCCACGCGGCCATGCCTGCCGTTCCCGAACTGCCGCCGAACGAGACGGCCGGTGTCCCCATTCCGCCTGGGCGGATCGATGCCGCGGTCAGCCAGCTCGACGGGTTGGCGCGGGAGATCATGCAGCGTACCGGTATTCCCGGCATGTCGGTCGCGGTCGTGCACGAGGGCCGCAAGGTCTTCGCCCAGGGCTATGGCGTGCGCAATATCGACATGGAGGGCGACGTGGACGCCGATACCGTCTTTCAGTTGGCCTCGCTGTCCAAGTCCGTGGGGGCCACCGTTGTGGCGCGCCAGGTCGGCAGGCACAGCGTCCGGTGGAACGACCCCGTCGTCAAATACCTGCCGCGGTTCCGGCTGGCCGATCCCTGGGTAAGTGCCCATGTGACGCTGGCCGACCTTTACGCCCATCGCTCCGGGCTGCCCGACCATGCCGGCGACGACCTGGAGGATCTGGGCTACGACCGTGCCCAGGTGCTGGAACGGCTGCGCTACCTGCCGCTGCATCCCTTTCGTTCGACGTACGCCTATACCAATTTCGGCGTGACCGCGGCGGCGGAAGCGGTGGCGCGGGCCGCCGCGACGGATTGGGCGAGCCTGTCGGAGCAGGCGCTCTATAAACCGTTGCATATGGACCGCACCAGCTCGCGCTTTGCCGACTTCGAAGGCACCGGCAACCGGGCCCACGGCCACATCAAGAGCGGTGGCGTCTACCGGCCCAGCTACCAGCGCGAACCCGATGCGCAATCGCCCGCAGGCGGCGTCAGTTCAAGCGCCAACGATATGGCGAAGTGGCTGACCATGCTGATCGGCAATGGCGACGATGCGGCCGGCCAGCCCTTTATCGCGGCAGACGCACTGTTGCCGGCGATAACGCCGCAGGTGATTTCGCGGCCTGCTTCGTCGCCCAGCGCCAGGGCGGACATGTACGGCTATGGGTTCAATCTGAATGTGCAGCCCTCGGGCCGCACCAGCATCAGCCATTCGGGCGCATTCGCGCTGGGCGCCGGCACCGCCTTCGCGATACTGCCGTCCGCCAAAGTCGGCATCGTCGTGCTGACCAACGCGGCGCCGGTCGGCGCGGCGGAGGCGCTGATCGCCGAGTTCATGGAGCTGGTGCAGTTTGGCGAAATCCGGCGGGATTGGCTGGCCGGCTATCAGGCCTTGTTCAAGCCCTATGCCGAGCCGGCCGGGACCTTGGTCGGCAGGCAGCCGCCCAGCCAGCCGGCGCCCGCGCGCGAACTGGGTTTCTACACGGGCGATTACGGTAACGAGTACTTCGGCACCGCCCGCGTCGTGGCGGACACGGGCGGGCTCACGCTCTTGCTGGGTCCCAAAGACATGCGTTTTCGCATGCGGCATTGGGATGGCGATCGTTTCGTGATCGGCATGCACGGCGAAAACTACGAGGAAGGATCCGTGTCCGCGGTTGATTTCAGCGGGGCCGGCGCGCACGGCATGGGATCGATGACGGTGGAATTGCTGGATAAGAATCGCCTGGGCACGTTTCGCCGCCATTGACTCGCGAGGCGCGGGCCCGCTGGCCATGCACCTCGCACCATGCGCTAAAGCAGGAAGAGCGCGGCGCCCGCGACGCAGGTTGGCGCAAGCGCGCCAAGGAACAGGCCACCCACGCTAACCGCCCCATCGCGGAAATTGCCGCGCAGCAGCGACACACCCGCCGGATTGGGAGCATTGGCGATGACCGTGAGGCCGCCGCCCGTGACAGCGCCGGCGACCAACATGTATTTGGCCTGATCCGAAATGCCGTCGATCAGCGAACCGAGGTAGGTCAGCGCCGCGTTATCGGTAATAGCCGTCAATGCTGCCGCACCGAAGAACAGCACATTGGGTTCGAGCGCGCTGACGATGGGTTGCAGCCACCATTGTTGCATGCCGCCCAGCACCACCAGGCCCGCGAGGAAGAAGCCGACCAGCAGCGCCTCCCGAATGATGAGACGGTCCTCGCTCTGCTGATATGCCTGCGTATAGCCGAGAAAAAAGAGAAACAGGCCAAGGAAAATGATTGGGTGGTGCGCCATGATCACCACCGCGGCCAGGAACAGCAGATGCACGAGGATGGACGTGGTGGAAACCTGGGACGCCCTGCCGTTGCCGCCCGGGGCATCGGTCGCGCGCAGGTGGCGGCGCAGCAGCAGCGTTGCCAGCGTCCCGTTGATCATCACCGCGATCGCCGCCTTCCAGCCGAAATGCTGCAGCATGAATGCCGAGTCCCACCCCCAGGTGTTGGCCACGATCAACACCGGCGGCGCGGCATAGGAAGTCAGCGTGCCGCCGATCGAGATGTTGACGAACAGCACACCAAGCGCCGCATATTTAAGACGTTCCGGCATTTCGCGATGAAAGACCTGGGGCGCGAGCATGAGAGCGGCGATAGTCATGGCCGCCGGCTCGGTGATCAGCGAGCCGGCCAGCGGCACGACGCTCAGGTTCAGCCACGCCTTCGCGGTCGCGGTGGGCACCGGCAGGAGCCGCGCGATGGCCTCCACGCCACGCATGACGACCGTCAAAACCGGCAGCGAAGCCGCGATCACCATTACGACGAATACGAAAGCTGGTTCCGTATAGTTGCGGCTTTCCGCGTAGCTAATCGCATCCGCGCGGCCGCGGGCGATGGCCATGATTACCAGCAGGATGCCGGCCCAGAAACCGAAGACTACCTCGACTTCGCCCAGCAGATGGAACAGGCCCTGATGTCGCTTGGAGTAGTGCGCCGCTTTCAGGAACAGCGGCGTGGTGAAGGTATGGAGCAAGGCGATGCCGAAAATGGCGGCTGCGATGATATTCAGGGCGGGCATTCGGTGTTTCCTTTCCCGTCGGGAGACGATCCGGACGCACCGGAGTATTCGCTGATTCGGGTGACGTCGACCCAAATGCGAGATCGGACAACCTTCTGTACCAATTCGAACAGATCTGGCGTGCTGGCCGCGGGTACCCGGACTTGCTGTATCAGCGTGTGCAGATCCACGCGCAGTAGCGGACGGCGTTGACCCATGCGGGTACTGCCCTCCATGCGTATCCGGATACCGGTGATGGGCGCGTACGCGGGGCGATCGATCGCCCCGGCCATCACTTCGAAGTGTAGCAGCGCATCGTCCGGCGGCAGGACGGCTTCGTGCAGGGCGTTCAGGGTGGAGCAGATATAGATGTCGGCGTGCCCCGTCCGGGGCACGGACCCGGAGGCCTCCGGCAGCAGCCATTCCTGCGTACCGATGACGCCTGCCAATCTGTCCGGCGAGCGGTCGCACGGCGGCGGGTCCAGCCTGAGCCGATCGAATTCCAGGAGTTCGACCAGTTCCACAAACGGCAAACGGCGCACCATGGTGATGGCCGCGCCGGAACAAGCCGCTTTCGCGCGAGCGTAGAAGGGAAGGTCAATCGCTGTCATGCGCAGAGTGCAGGTTTTTGCGGCGGCCGCTGCGCCGCCGACGGGGCGGCACACCGGTCACCAGGTGAAGGGCAGGGTCAGGACTCCGTCTGCAGCCGCATCTGTTCACGCAGTTTGCGCCGATTACGCAGCGTGGAGAGGACCAGCCAGCCCGCCAGGGCGAATATCGCCAAGATGAATGCCGCGCTGATCGGCCGGTCGACGAAGATCGCCATGTCACCGCGCGAAAGCAGGAGCGCGCGGCGGAAGTTCTCTTCGACCATCGGCCCCAGCACGAAGCCGAGCAGCAGCGGCGCCGGCGAGAAGCGCAACTTCAGGAACAGATAGCCCATCATCCCCAGTACCAGCACCATCCCCACGTCGAACAGGCTGTTGTTGGTGCTGTAGACGCCCACGCAGACGAAGAACAGCGCGGAGGGAAACAGATACTTGTACGGTACCTTCAGCAGCTTGGCCCACATCCCGATCAGGGGGAGATTCATGACCACCAGCAGCACATTGCCGATCCAAAAGCTGGCAACCAATCCCCAGAAGATGTCCGCATGCTCGGTGACCATCTGCGGGCCCGGCTGGATCCCGTGGATGATCAGCGCGCCCAGCATCAGCGCCATCACCGAATCGCCCGGGATGCCCAGGCTCATTGTCGGGATGAAGCTGGTCTGTGCCGCCGAGTTGTTCGCGGCTTCGGGGCCGGCGACGCCTTCGATCGCTCCGTTGCCGAAGCGCTTCGGCGTTTTGGACACACGCTTTTCCACCGCGTACGACATGAACGAGGCGATGGTGGCGCCGGTGCCCGGCAGGATGCCCAGGATTGCGCCTATCGCGCTGCCACGGGCGATAGGTGCGACCGACCCGCGGACATCGCCAGGCTCCGGACGTACGGACATGCGATTGCCGGACTTGACCACCGATGCCTTGCCGATACGGTTGACGTTGGCGAAGAAGTCGGCCAGGCCGAACAGGCCCATCGCCAGGGCGACCAGCGGCAGACCGTCGCTCAGTTCGATCACGCCGAATGCATAGCGGATGGTCCCGGTGTTGACGTCGGTGCCGATGACCCCGCACAGCAATCCCAGGAATACCATCGCGATGCCCTTGATGGCGGAGCCCTTGGCCAGCGTGGCGCCGGCGAACAACCCCAGCATCATCATCGAGAAGTACTCCGCCGGTCCGAACTTGAAGGCGACCTCGACCAGTAGCGGCGAGAACAGGATCATGATCAGGATCCCCACGCACGCGCCGATGAAGGATGCGAATACCAGCATGAACAGGGCCGAGCCGGACTTTCCCTGGCGCGCCAGCGGATTGCCGTCCAGGCAGGTGACCGCGTGCGACGGCGTACCGGGCAGATTGAGCAGGATGCAGGTAATGCCGCCCCCGTACTGCGCGCCGTAGTAGATGCCAGCCAGCATCATCAGCGCGGCGGTAGGAGTCATCGCATAGGTCAGGGGCAGAAGGATCGAAATCGCCGCCAGCACGCCCATGCCGGGCAGCACGCCGATCAGGTTGCCCATGAAGACGCCGAACAGCGACCATGCGAGGTTTTGCCATTGGAATGCGACGGAAAACCCGTGCAGCACATTGTCTAGCAGTTCCATCTCACCTCCACTGGAACATCGGGAACTGCAACTGCAGCGCCCAGGAGAACACCACCGCGCCGAACAGGCTCATCGCTGCCGCCAGGATGGCGGCCGATCGCGGCGTATTGGACGTGTCGCCCATGGCTGCCGTAAAGACCAGGGCGAAGGTGGCCGGCAGGAAGCCCAGGTATTGGCCTACGACGATGAAGAGCACGATGCCGCCCGCGATGCAGGCCATCCCCCGCAGGCGATCCGCGCGCGTCGGTCCCGCCTGGTTGTCGTGGCCCTCGTCCTGCATGACTTCGTCGGGATCCGGGCTTAATGGAATGAGCACGCCCAGGACGACCAGGAAACCTCCCAGCAGCATCGGGAAGTAGCCCGGCCCCATGCGTGCGAGTTGCCCGATCTGGTAGGTGTACGCCTGCAGCATGGTAAGGGCGCCGACCGTCGAAATCAGCGCGCCTCCCCATAGATCCCTTCGGTATAGCCGTAACTTGCTTCGCATTTTTTGCCCCCCCAGCTTGTGTGGTCGTTGCGTCGTACTCCGCTCGCTCGCGGAGGTGAAAGAGCCGGCACTTTAGGGGCGAGGGCTTGCACTTCGCTTTCAGGGGCAGCGGCGGTTTTTGCGGGTAAACCAGGGGTTTCCAGTGCGTCGCGGCGAGTGCTGTCGGGCCGGATGGACATGTTCAGCCTCCGATGTTCAGAAAGGTGAACATGGCGCCGATCGCACGCAGCCCTGACAGGGCGGCCCGCATTGCGCAGCCCGTGCTGGCATGCTTTTCGCCGGGGTTTAGGCGGCTTGCAATATTTTTCAAACTACCGCGCCCGCGCCGCCTGGCTGTGCAAGGCATAATCAAGCCCTTTGCATTCGGGGGGACTGCATGACGCGCTTCGGCCGCCTGCCTTTGACCGTTCGGATTCCACTGTCTGTCGCGCTGTTGTTCCTGGCCATATCGACCGCCTTGATTTCCCTCTCGCTGCATGGCGTCTCGCGCCAGTTCGACCGCCAGATCGACGACCTGGGACAGGTGTATCTGGACGGCCTGTCCGCCGCGGTATTGCCGGCCGTCCGGGCGCGGGACAATGTTCTCGTGAACGAGGTGCTGAACCGGGCACTGGGCGGATTCAACCGGTGGTTGCAACACCTTTGATCGACGAGGTGTTGCATGGGACGAAGTGCGAGGCAGGTGTATCGGTTGACAGGGCGAGAAGCGATGTACTCGCCGGGCGCGCCATCACTTGGACATGAGATCGAGCGC
>NZ_JBMQQZ010000089.1:0-26454 GCF_057362025.1 Bordetella sp.
AGGTCGTCCGCTCGTTGGCGACGCGGAACAGGTTCTGGTTCGGGATGACGATCAGGGTGTCGACGTAGCGCTGCAGCTCCTGGATGCCGGCGTCGGCCAGGCGCATGCGGTGACGGCCTTCGAAGTGGAAGGGCTTGGTCACCACGCCGACGGTGAGGATGCCCAGCTCCTTGGCGACCTCGGCCACCACGGGACCGGCGCCGGTACCCGTGCCGCCGCCCATGCCGGCGGTGATGAACACCATGTGCGCGCCGTTCAGGGCGGCACGGATTTCCTCGCGCGCGGTTTCAGCCGACGCGCGTCCCTGCTCCGGCTTGGCGCCTGCGCCCAGGCCGGTACGGCCCAGACGAATCTGCACCGGCGCGTTCGTGGCGGCCAAAGCCTGCGCGTCGGTATTGGCGCAGATGAAATCGACTCCGCTTACGCCGTTCCGGATCATATGAGCGACGGCATTACCACCGGCGCCACCGACACCAACGACCTTGATCACGGTCCCTTTGGTGCTGTTCTCGAGCATTTCAAAGTTCATGATGCGACTCCCTCAAGTCTGATTGCAAATCACAAGAAATTCCCCAACTACCTTCTTTGTGAATCGCCTCAAAGCCGACGCCGACACATCGGTCCGCCACGGGTTTGAAGCGTCTCCGCCAGCGCGCCGCCTGCTTGCTCGGCACGCCCCGGAATCGCCGGCAGCGCGATTCCTGCTTAATTCATGAACCACTCCTTCATCCGCGCCAGCAGGCTCTTGAAGTTGCCTGTCTGCGCGGCGACCTTGCGGCCGCGCATGCGCTGCATGCGCGCTTCCTGCAGCAGCCCCATGACCGTAGCGAAACGCGGATTGCGCATCACATCGGCGAGACTGCCTTCGTACTCCGGTACCGCGACTCGCACGGGTTTGAGGAACACATCCTCCGCAAGTTCCACCATTCCCGGCAATTGGGCCGACCCCCCGGTCAGGACGACGCCGGAAGCCAGCAAGTCCTCGTACCCGGAATCCCGCACAACCTGCTGCACCAGCGTGAAAAGCTCTTCGATACGCGGTTCGATAACGGCGCCCAAGGCCTGCCGCTTAACCAGCCGCGGGCCACGATCGCCCAGTCCCGGCACCTCGACGGTTTCGTCAGGACTGGCAAGCACCTGCTTGGCCACGCCATAGCGCAACTTGATTTCCTCGGCATCCGGGGTCGGCGTGCGCAGCATGGCCGCGATATCGTTGGTGATCTGGTCGCCGGCGATCGGAATCACGGCCGTGTGCCGGATCGCTCCGCCGGTGAAGATCGCGACGTCCGTCGTGCCGCCGCCGATGTCGACGAGCACCACGCCCAGTTCCTTTTCGTCCGTCGTCAGGCAGGCCAGGCTGGAGGCCAGCGGCTGCAGGATCAGGTCCTGGACTTCGAGCCCGCAACGGCGCACGCACTTGACGATATTCTGGGCCGCGCTCACCGCCCCCGTAACGATATGCACGCGCACTTCCAGCCGCAAGCCGCTCATGCCGATGGGTTCGCGGATATCTTCCTGTCCGTCGACGATGAATTCCTGCGTCAGCACGTGCAGTACCTGCTGGTCGGTCGGAATGTTCACCGCCTTGGCTGTCTCGATGACGCGCGCGACGTCGGTGGCCGTCACTTCTTTGTCTTTCACCGCCACCATGCCGCTCGAATTGAAGCTGCGGATATGGCTGCCGGCGATGCCCGTATACACGTCGCGGATCTTGCAATCGGCCATCAGCTCGGCTTCCTCGAGCGCGCGCTGGATGGAATTGACCGTGGTTTCGATATTGACGACCACGCCCTTGCGCATGCCGCGCGATTCATGCTGGCCCAGGCCCAGCACCTCGAACCGGCCTTCGGGCAGGATTTCGGCGACGACAGCCACCACCTTGCTGGTTCCGATATCGAGGGCGACGATTAAGTCCTTGATGTCACGGGTCATGGCGTTAGCGCTTTTTTAGATTGGATTTCGGTTTGGTTTTCGATTCGGCTTCCGGCAGCGGGGCCAGGGCCAGGGCAAACCCGTTGGGGTAGCGCAAATCGGCCTGCAATATGGGGCGGCCCTCCAGTTTCTGCGTCAGGGCGGGCCACGCCTGCACGAAGCGCTGGATGCGCGCGGCGAACGGCAGCGCCCCCGGTGGCCCGTTGGGATCCGGCGCGTCGGCGCCCGGATCGCGTCCCAGGTCGAGCTTCAGGCCGGTGGACAGCGTCACGCGCCACGCATAGCGCGGGCTCAGCTCCAGGTCCTGGACGCGCATTTCCAGCGGCGCGAACCATCGCGCCAGCTCGGCATAGCGCTGCACCACCAGGCTTTCGCTGCCTTCCGGACCATAGAAGTGCGGCAACGCGGATTCGTCGTCCAGCTCGCCCGTGTTGGCGGTAAACGATTCCCCCCATGTGTTGATCATCTGGTTCTCGTTCCAGAGCGCCAGCGGCTGCTGCTCTTCGATCCGTACGCGCAGGACATTGGGCCAGATGCGCCGTATCGCGGCATGGCGCACCCAGGGCGCGGACTCGAACAGCTCGCGCGCCTGATCCAGGTTCATGGTGAAGAAATTGCCCTTCAATCCACCCGCAATGGCAGTCCGCATGCTGACGGGCGAGACGTAATGCAGCTGCGATCCAGGTGCTGCTTCCAGCTCGATGGCGGTCAGATCGAAATACGGCCGCTTGGCCAGCCACACCACTCCCGCCGCCAGCATGGCAAGCACCGCCAGCACGGCCAGCGTGTTGGCGATCAGGTTGGTGGTGCGAGCGTCGTTCCACACGGATAGTCCAGTCAGGTATTGCGAGCCGGGCTGCGCACTTTGCACGCCGCCTCGGACAGGATGGCCACACAGAGTTCAGGGTAGGACATGCCCACCGCCTGCGCCGCCTTCGGCACCAGCGAATGGCTTGTCATGCCTGGCGATGTATTCATTTCCAGCAGCCAGATGCGCCCTTCCCCGTCGAGGATCAGGTCGGCGCGCCCCCAGCCCTCGCATCCCAGCGCCCGGTAAGCATCGACGCAGACCCGCTGGACTTCGCGCGCCAGGGCATCCGGCAAGTCCGCCGGGCAGAAGTACTGCGTGTCGTCGGAGAAATACTTGTGCTCGTAGTCGTAGTTGCCTTCGGGCGCCGCGATTTCGATGACCGGCAGCGCGCGCGCGGTCGGGCCGGCGCCCAGCAGGGCGACCGTCAGCTCGCGACCGGCGATGAACTGCTCGGCCAGCACTTCGCTGTCGAAGCGGGCCGCCTCGGCGTAGGCCTCCTTCATATCGGAATAGCCGCGCACCTTGGTGATGCCCACGGTCGAACCTTCGTGCGGCGGCTTGATGATCAGCGGCAGTCCCAGGGTGTCCGGGACGCGGCGCAGCTCGGTGTGCTCGTCCAGGATCGCGAAATCCGGGGTCGGCAGGCCGTGCTGCAGCCAGATGCGCTTGGTCATGATCTTATCCATGGCGATGGCCGAGGCCGCCGGACCGCTCCCCGTATAGGGAATGCCCAGAAGCTCCAGGGCGCCCTGGATGGTGCCGTCCTCGCCGTAGCGGCCGTGCAGCGCGATGAACACGCGATCGAAGCGCGCCGCTTCCAGCTCGGCGAAGCTGTGCGTGCCCGTGTCGAAAAGGTGCGCGTCCACGCCCACGCTGCACAGCGCTTCGTGCACACCCGCGCCGGACATCAGCGATACCTCGCGTTCCGCGGAGCGGCCGCCATACAGCACGCCCACCCGGCCCAGTCCGCGGCCGTCCGGGCCCGACTGCGCAGCCGCGCGCGCCCGGCTCAGGCTTTCCGCGCGCATGGCCTCGTCGAAATGGGATGGGCTCATTGCACTACCCTCCGGCCGCCGTGCGACTCGTGGTCCATGAAAGAGGCGGACGGCCCGCCTTCGGGCCGCTGCGCGGCCGTCGGGCCGGCGATTTCGCCGATCTGCGCGGGTACTTTGCTGATGGAGCCGGCGCCCATGACGATCACCACGTCGCCGTTGCGCACGAAGTCCAGCGCCGCTTGGGGAAGCTCCGCGACATCTTCGACGAACACCGGTTCGATCTTGCCGGCCACGCGCAGCGCCCGCGCCAAGGCACGGCCGTCGGCGGCCACCAGCGGAGCCTCGCCGGCCGCATAGACTTCAGTCAGCAGCACGGCGTCGGCCGTACCCAGCACACGTACGAAGTCCTCGAAACAGTCGCGCGTGCGCGTGTAGCGGTGCGGCTGGAATGCCAGGACGATACGGCGATCGGGCCAAGCGCCACGGGCCGCGGCCAGCGTCGCCGCCATTTCGACGGGATGGTGGCCGTAATCGTCGATGACGGTGAACCGGCCGCCGCCGTGTTGCGAAGGCACGGCGAAATCGCCGATATGCGTAAAGCGCCGGTTCACGCCATGGAAGGATTCCAGCGCATTGCAGATGGACTCGTCGGGCACGCCCAGTTCGGACGCCACGGCGATGGCAGCCAGGGCGTTGCGCACGTTGTGCAAACCCGGCAGGTTCAGGCACACGGACAACGGCGGCAACTCGATATCGCGGTCGCGCCGCACCACATCGAAGCACATGCGCGTGCCCTCGGCGCGCACATTGCGGCCCGCCACCTGGGCATCGCCGTTCAGTCCGTACGTTGTCACGGGACGCGATACGAAAGGCATGATCTCGCGCACATTGGCATCGTCGCTGCACAGCACCGCGCTGCCGTAGAAAGGCAACTTTTGCGTGAACTCGATGAAAGCGCTCTTGAGCCGGGCGACGTCGTGGCCATAGGTATCCATATGGTCGGCGTCGATATTGGTCACGATGGCCATGACCGGCAGCAGATTCAGGAACGAAGCGTCGGATTCGTCGGCCTCGACCACGATGTACTCGCCCTGGCCCAGCCGCGCGTTCGCGCCGGCCGAGTTCAGCCGGCCGCCGATCACGAAAGTGGGATCGAGCCCGCCGGCCGCCAGGACGCTGGCCACCAGGCTGGTGGTAGTGGTTTTTCCGTGCGTGCCGGCGATCGCAATGCCGCGCTTCAAGCGCATGAGCTCGGCCAGCATGATGGCGCGCGGCACGACAGGAATGCGGGCGGCGCGCGCGGCGATGACTTCGGGATTGTCCCCCGCCACGGCGGTCGACGTCACGATCGCGTCGGCGCCCGCGATATTCATGGCCGTATGGCCGACGACGATGGACATGCCCAGACCTGACAGCCGCCGGGTGACCGCGGAATCGTGCAGGTCGGAACCGCTGACGCGATAGCCCAGGTTCAGCAGCACCTCGGCGATGCCGCTCATCCCGGACCCGCCGATCCCGACGAAATGGATATGTTGGATGCGATGTTTCATGATGCTTGCTTCACTTCGCCGCCCACACGACGGACTGCGACGGCTTCGCAGGCATCGGCGATGTGGCGGGCCGCATCCGGCATGGCGCGGGTACGCGCGCGGGCGGCGACGGCCAGGAGCTCGTCGCGGCTGCGCTGCGTCAACCAGTCCGCCAGCCATTGCGGTGTCAATTCAGTTTGCTGGCGCAGCCAGGCGGCGCCGGCATCGCTCAGGTAGCGCGCGTTCGCGGTCTGGTGATCGTCGATGGCATGCGGGAAAGGCACGAACAGCGCCGCCACGCCCGCCGCGGCGATTTCCGCAACCGTCATCGCGCCCGCGCGGCAGATCACCACGTCGGCCGCCGCCAGCGCGCCCGCCATGTCCTCGATGAAGGCCCGGCAATCCGCGCGCACCCCGGCGGCCGCATAGCCGGCGCGCAGGGCATCGATATGCTGTTCACCGGCCTGGTGCGTGACGCGCGGGCGGGCGTTCTCCGGCAGCAGCGCCAGCGCCTGCGGCACGACGGTATTCAGGGCCTGCGCACCCAGGCTGCCGCCCACGACAAGTACATTCAAGGCGCCGGAGCGGCCGGCGTAGCGCTGTTCGGGCGCGGCCAGGACACACACCTCGCGGCGCACGGGGTTGCCCACCATTTCGCCGCGCGGCAGCACGCCCGGAAAACCGGTCAGGACCCGGCGCGCCAGGCGTGCCAGGGTGCGATTGGCGGTCCCCGCCACGGCATTCTGCTCGTGCACGACCAGAGGCACACGCCGCAGCGCCGCCGCCAGGCCGCCCGGAAAGGCGACGTAACCGCCCATGCCCAACACCACGTCCGGATGCGCGCCGGACATATGCCGCCACGCCTGGCGCGTGGCCGCGAACAGGCGGAAAGGCAATTGCAGCAACGCCGGTACGCCACGTCCGCGCAAGCCCTGGAAGCGCAGTTCGGCCATTTCGATACCCTGCGCCGGCACGAGGCGGCCCTCCATCTTGTCCGGATTGCCCAGCCAGAGAATGCGCCAGCCGCGTTCGCGCAGCACGGCTGCCACGGCCAGGCCGGGCATGATGTGCCCGCCCGTGCCGCCCGCCATGATCAGCGCGGTCCTGGATAGAGTGCCCGTCTGTCGCAAGGCGCTCATACCCGCCCCCCGCGCATCATCGTCCGGTTTTCGAGATCGACGCGTATCAGCATGGCCAGGGCGATCAGGTTCATGACGACGCCCGAACCGCCGTAACTCATCAGCGGCAGGGTCAGGCCCTTGGTCGGCAGCAGGCCCAGGCATACGCCCATATTGATGAAAGCCTGGACACCGAACCAGATCGCCACGCCCTGCGCCAGCATGCCGGCGAACGTGCGCTCCATGGCGATGGCCTGGCGGCCGATCTCGAAGCCGCGCAGCACGATAATGGCGAACAGCGAAATAACCAGCATCACGCCGGCGAAACCGAGCTCCTCGCCGACCACTGCCATCAGGAAGTCGGTGTGCGCTTCCGGCAGGTAATGCAGCTTTTCGATGCTGGCCCCCAGGCCGACGCCAAACCATTCCCCCCGGCCCAGCGCGATCAGGGAGTGCGACAGTTGGTAGGCGCTGCCGTAGGCATTGTCCTGGTTCCAGGGATCCAGATAAGCGAACAACCGGGCACGCCGCCACGGCGATGCCCAGATCAGCAGCAGGAAAGTCCCCAGCAGTACGCCCAGCAGGCTGCTGAAGTACTTGCCGTTGATGCCACCCAGGAAAAGGATGCCGATGGCGATCGCCACGATCACCATGAAAGCGCCGAGATCGGGCTCCAGCAACAGGAACATGCCGACACCGCCCAGCGCGAAAGCCATGGGCAGGAAGCCGCGCGCGAAGTTCTGCATGTGTTCCTGCTTGCGGACCGTATAGTCCGCCGCATACAGCAGCGCGGCGACCTTCATCAGTTCGGAAGGCTGGAAGTTGATCGGGCCCAGCGGGATCCAGCGGTGCGAACCGTTGACCTCCCGGCCGATACCGGGCACCAGGACGATGACCAGCAGGAACAGCGCGAGCACGAACACAGGCACGGCCAGCCGCTGCCAGACGCGGATCGGCAGGGTGATGGCGCATGCCGCTGCCACCAGGCCCACCGTGACGAACGCCGCGTGCCTCAGGACGAAATAGTATTGCCCGTAGGCGGCGTAGCGCGGCCCGTCGGCCAGCGCGATGGATGCCGAATACACCATCAGCAGGCCCAGCGACAACAGGGTGCCGGCGGCGATCACCAGGGGCATGTCGAAACTACGCATGCGCGTGCGGCCGGGACGCACGGCATTGACGCTACCCGTCAGGTCGGCGAACAGGCTCACGGACGTGTCCTCCCGTCATTGCCCGCCCGGTCCGCGGGGGAAGCCGTGTGCCATGCGGCGGCCAGTGCGTAAACGCTCATGCCACTTCCCCCCGATCCAGGGCGAGGTCCTGCGCTTCCTGCGCGAAAACCTGGCCGCGATGCACATAGTTGCGGAACATATCCATGCTGGCGCACGCCGGCGACAGCAGGACGGCATCGCCGGGCTGCGCCAGCGTCATGGCCTGGCGCACGGCGTCGCGCATGTCGGACGCCTGCACGCTGGCGACGCCGGCCGCCGCCAATGCCTTGCCGATCTCCGGGCCGTCCTGGCCGATCAGGACCAGCGCGCGCGCATGCCGCGCAACGGGGGCCACCAGAGGCGAAAAATCCTGTCCCTTGCCCAGGCCGCCGGCAATCAGGACCACGGGCTGTCCCAGCCCTTCGAGCGCGGCAACCGTCGCTCCGACATTGGTACCCTTGCTGTCGTTGATGAAATCGACATCGGCGATACGGCGAACGAACTCCACGCGGTTGGGTTCCCCGGCATACTCCCGCGCCGCGCGCAGCATGGGACCCCAGCCGATCTCCAGCGCACGGCCCAGGGCCAGGGCCGCGAGCGTGTTGGTCGCATTGTGTATCCCTCGTATGTGAAGCGCGTCCACCGGCATCAGCCGGGACACGCGGCCGGCCGGCCGCGGAGGCGGCGGAGCATCTTTCTTGCGCCGCGCCGGCGTAGCCATGGGGATATCGAAATCGTTGGCTTCGCAGGCGGTCAACCAGGCCACGCCCGGGCCCTGCTCCAATCCCAGGTCGCCGACCAGCGCCGGCTGGTCGCGACCGAAGCTGCGCACGCGCCGGTGACCCAGGGCCTCCACCATGCCGACCGTGAGCGGATCGTCGCGATTGACGACGGCAATACGCGCCATCGTCAACAGGCGTCCCTTGGCCTGCGCATAAGCCTGCATATCGCCATGCCAGTCCAGGTGATCCTGCGTGACATTCAACACGACGGCCGCGTCGGCCGCCAGGCTGTGCGTCGTATGCAATTGAAAGCTGGACAGCTCCAGCACCCAGGCTTGCGGCAGCGCATTGTTGTCCAGCGCGTCCATCAAGGCGGTCAGTGCGGCCGGGCCTATGTTGCCTGCCGCGCGCACGGTCATGCCGGCGGCGTCGATCATGCTGCGGGTCAACGCGGTCACCGTTGTCTTGCCGTTGGTCCCGGTCACGGCGACGAGGCGGGGCCGGTAGTCGCGGCTTTCCGCCAGCATGGCCAGTGCGCGCGCGAACAGCTCGATTTCGCCGACGACCTCCACGCCCCGCTTTTCAGCCTCGAGCAGCAAGGCTTGCGCGGGCGGCTGGCCCGGCGCCAGGCCCGGGCTGATAACGACCTGCGAAACACCGTCCAGCAGCGCCAGGTCGAAGCTGTCGCAGCCCAATCGATAATCCGGCTGTTCCTGCGCGGGCATCCCGTCGAACATGGCACGCAGCTGCGCCAGGCCGCCCGGTGCTTCGCGGGTATCGGCGATGCGCAGGCGAGCGCCGCTGCGCGCGCACCAGCGCGCCGCGGCGATACCGGTCTCGCCCAGCCCCAGGATCAGGACGCGAGGGGTATCCGAGACGGGAAATTCCGCTTCGCTCATCGCAATTTCAACGTTGAAAGGCCAATCAAAACCAGCATCATGCTGATGATCCAGAACCGCACGACGACCTGCGTTTCTTTCCAGCCGCTGACTTCGAAGTGATGATGCAGCGGCGCCATGCGGAATATCCGCCGCCCTTCGCCATACCTGCGCTTCGTGTACTTGAACCAGCTGACCTGCACCATGACCGACAGGGTCTCCACGACGAACACCCCACCCATGATGAACAGCACGATCTCCTGCCGTGCGATGACCGCCACGGTGCCCAGTGCGCCGCCCAGCGCCAGCGCGCCCACGTCGCCCATGAAGACTTGCGCCGGATAGGCGTTGAACCATAGGAAAGCCAGGCCTGCCCCGGCCAGCGCCGCGCACAGCACCAATAATTCCGCCGCCCCGGGGACATACGGAAACAACAGGTACTTGGAATAATCCGCGCGGCCGATCACGTAGGCGAAGATGCCCAGCGCCCCGCCCACCATGACCGTCGGCATGATGGCCAGGCCATCGAGACCATCGGTCAGGTTGACCGCGTTGCTGGTACCCACGATCACGAACCACGTCAACGCGACGAAGCCGAGTACGCCCAAGGGATAGCTGACGGTCTTGAAAAAGGGCACGATCAGGTCCGCGCGCGTCGGCAGCGGCATCGTAAAGCCACTGACCACCCAGTTGCGGAACAGGGGCCAGAGCTCGGTATTGGCCGGCGCGGAAACCGCGAACGCCAAATAGACGGCCGCCACCAGTCCGATCAGTGCCTGCCAGAAAAACTTCTGCCGCGCCGGCATGCCTTCCGGGTCGCGGTGCACCACCTTGCGATAGTCGTCCATCCACCCGATCAGGCCGAACCCGAAGGTCACCAGCAATACGACCCAGACGAAACGGTTGCTCCAGTCCGCCCATAGCAGCGTGCTGATTCCGATGGAGATCAGGATCAGGGCGCCGCCCATGGTCGGCGTGCCGGTCTTCACCAGATGCGTCTGCGGGCCATAAGCGCGCACGGCCTGGCCGATCTTCAGCTCGGTCAACTTGCGAATGACGCGGGGACCGAAGAACAGGCCGATCAGCAGCGCCGTGGCGCAGGCGAAGACGGCGCGCAGGGTGATGTACTCGAAAACACCGAAGGTGCGGATGTCGTCGGAAAGCCAGCGAGCGATCTCAAGCAGCATGCTGTTCTCCCTGCCCCAGGGGCGCATGTCCATCGTTACTCACCAGCACCTTCACTACCCGCTCCATGCGCATAAAGCGCGAACCCTTCACCAATACGGCGCGTGCGCGTTGGCCGCGCAGCGCCGTCACAATTTCTTCCACACTCTCGCAAGCCCTTGCGCCGGGTCCGAAGGCCGCGGCGGCATCGGCGGCGGCTTTTCCCAGGCTAAGGAAGAGATCGATGCCGCGCTCTCGCGCGTATTCGCCGACTTCGCGATGCATCGCCGGGCCGTTGGCGCCCACTTCGCCCATGTCCCCCAATACCAGCGCACGCGGCGCGGGCAGTTGCGAGAGCACATCGATGGCCGCCCTGACAGAGTCCGGATTGGCATTGTAGGTGTCATCGACCAGCAATGTTCCGTCACTCAATCGGTGCCGCTGCATCCGGCCCGACACTGGGCTGAAGGCGGCCAGCGCCCTGCAGGCGGAGGCCAGCGGAGCACCCGCGGCCAGCGCGCATGCGGTGGCCGCCAATGCGTTGCGCAGATTGTGCATGCCCGGGACCGGTAGCTCCAGCATCGCTGTGCCAGCAGGTGTGACCAATTGGCACCGGCTGCCGAGCGCATCGGCCTGGAGCTGCTCCGGGTACACGTCCAGTCCGGCCTGCAGGCCGAAACGCAGCACGCGCGGCGTCGCGCTCATGGCGTCCCAGGTCGCCGTATAGGGCTCGTCGCCGGGATAGACCGCATAGCCGTCCTGCGGCAGGGCCGCCAGAACGGCACCGTTTTCCTCGGCCACCGCCTGCACGGAATGCATGAATTCCTGATGCTCCCGCTGCGCATTGTTGACCAGGGCGATCGTGGGCGCGGCCATGGCGGCCAACCGCGCGATCTCGCCGGGATGGTTCATACCCAATTCGAAGACCGCTGCCTGGTGATGCGCGCGCAGGCGCAGCAGCATCAAGGGCAGGCCGATTTCGTTATTGAAGTTGCCCGCGCTGGCCAGGCGTTGCTCCGCGCCGAGCCAATCCGCGAGGATGGCGGAGATCATCTCCTTCGTGGTGGTCTTGCCGTTGCTGCCCGCCACCGCGATGACCGGGATGGAGAACCGCGCGCGCCAGGCGGCGCCGACGCGTCCGAGCGCCTCCCGCGTATCGCCCAGCACCAGTTGCGGGATCCGCGCGCCTTCCACGCGGTGTGCGACGATCGCCGCCACGGCCCCCTGCGCCTGTGCCTGCGCCAGGTAGTCATGCCCGTCGAAGCGCTCGCCCGCCAGCGCAAGAAAGAGCTGCCCCGCGCCTATCGTGCGGGTATCGGATGAAACGGCCGACACGACAGGCAGCAAGAGCGCCAGCCGCGCCCATTCCCGATCGTCGAAAGGGAGCTTGACGCCGGCGATCTCCTGGTAGGTCTCGTGCCCCTTTCCGGCCAGGAGCACGACGTCTTCCAGGCGCGCGGCCCAGATCGTGCCCATGATGGCGCGGGCGCGGTCGGGCTCTACCGTCAGAGACGCGCCGTCGCCTATCCCCGCGCGAATCTGCGCCAGGATCGCGGCGGGATCCTCGCTGCGCGGATTGTCACTGCTGAGCACGATATGGTCCGCACCCTGCGCCGCGATAGCGCCCATGACCGGACGCTTGCCGGCATCGCGATCGCCGCCGCAGCCAAACAGGCACAGCAGCCTGCCGCCGCGCGCCTGCGCCACCGGGCGCAACGCCGCCAGGGCGCGTTCCAAGGCGTCCGGCGTGTGCGAATAGTCGACCACGACCATGGGGCCCGCCGGCGTGCCCGCGGCCTGCGGCGCGTCCACCGGCGTCACGACTTCCATCCGTCCAGCGACCGGCGTGGCGGCAGCCAGTTCGCGGGCGATATCGGACAACGGCCAGCCCAGTGCCTGCAGCACACCCGCAACCAGCAGCAGGTTCGCGACGTTGTGCTGCCCCAGCAGCGGGGTCATGATCTGGGCTTCGCCCCGCGAGGAGGACAGCGTGAAAATCTGGCCCTGGCCGGTCACTCCCAGGTCGCGCGCGCGCACATCGGCGGCGGTGTGGATGCCGTAGGTCGTAACCCGCTCGGCGGGCAATGACCCAATAAGGCGCCGCCCGGCTTCGTCGTCGGCGTTGATGACTGCCTTGCTCAGCCCCGGCCAGGCGAACAAACGCGCTTTCGCGGCTTCGTACGAAGCCATTGAGCCGTGGTAATCCAGATGATCCCGGCTCAGGTTGGTAAAGGCGGCGATGTCGATACGCAGCCCATCCATGCGTCCCTGCTCGATGCCGATGGATGACGCCTCCATCGCGACCACCTGCGCCCCGGCCCGCCGCATCTGTGCCATCAGGCGGTGCACGGCAAGTACGTCGGGCGTGGTCAGGCTGCCTGGAACGGCCTGACCGTCAGGCAGGGTTGCGCCCAGCGTGCCGATAGCACCGCAGGGCTTGCCCGCGTGCGTCAGCGCGCGCGCCAGCCACTGCACGGATGACGTCTTGCCATTGGTACCGGTGATGGCGATCACGGCCAGGGCCGCGGAAGGCCGGTCGTACCAGCTATCCGCCAGCGCGCCCAGCATGCCGCGCAGTCCGTCGACCACCCGCAGCGGGACATTCGAGGCGAGTGCCTCGGACTGCGGGGCGCGCGGCCCTTCGACGAGAATCGCCGAGGCGCCGCGCGCCACTGCCTGCTGTATATATAGACTGCCGTCGCTGGCGCGCCCACGGCAGGCGACAAAGACGTCGCCCGCGGCGACTTCGCGCGAGTCCAGGCGCAAATCGGCTCCGGCCGCCGCATGCGCACGCAACCATGCTACGACGCCGTCCGCATCGGACGGCGTCGTGACGGGCAAATCCAGGCTCGTGGCGTTCATCTCCCCGGCTCCTGCAAGCCTGCCACCACGGTGGACTCGAATGGAGCATCCGGCTGGACGTTCATGAGCCGCAGGCTGCCACCGACAATCGTCGAGAACACCGGCGCGGCCACCGCGCCGCCATAGTAGCCGCCGGTCTGCGGCTCGTCGATGGTGACCGCCACGACGATACGCGGATCGGATACCGGCGCGAACCCCACGAAGGAGCTCCGGTATCGGCTGGTGCTGTACTTACCGTCGACGATCTTGCGCGCCGTGCCGCTCTTGCCCGCCACGCGGTAGCCCTGCACCTGGGCCCGCTTGGCCCCGTCCGGCCCGGCCGCAGCCTCCAGGAAGCTGCGGATCAACGCCGCGATCTTCGGCGGATAGACCTTGACACTGGTGGGCTCGCTATCGCGCTTGACCAGCGTCAGCGACACCATATCGCCGTCGCGGGCGAATACCGTATAGGCGCGCGCCATCTGCAACAACGACACGGACAGGCCATAGCCATAGGCCATGGTGGCCTTTTCGATCAGGCGCCACCGTTCCCACGGCCGCAGGCGTCCGGGCGCGGCACCCGGGAAGCCCAGTTGCGGCGCCTGGCCGAACCCCAGTTCGGTGAAGCGGTCCCACATCTCGCGGGGCTCCAGCCTCTCCGATATCAGGGTCATGCCGATATTGCTGGAACGGCGCAGCACATCCGCCACGTTGATGGTGCCATTGCGGCTGACATCGCTGATCGTCGAGCCCTGATAGCGGAGATGCCCGTTGCCCGTGTCGAACATGGTCGACGTGGTAATACGTCCGAGGTCCAGCGCCAGCGCGGCCGTGAACGGCTTCATGATCGAGCCGGGCTCGAACGTATCGGTGATGGCCTGGTTGCGCAGCGCGTCCGTATCGAGCGAGCTGCGGTCGGCGGGATTGTAGGTAGGCAGGCTGGCCATGCTGAGGACTTCGCCCGTGTGCGCATCCAGTACCACGGCCGCCGCGCCCCGCGCGTGGTGCAGCGCGATCGCATCGCTGAGCGCCTTGAACACCACATACTGCACCCGGGTGTCGATGGACAGGCGCAAGTCCTTGCCGTTGACCGGCTCGGTAACGGCCTGCACGTCTTCGATGACACGGCCGAGGCGATCCTTGATCACGCGGCGCGTGCCGGGACGGCCGGACAATTGCTTGTTGAACGCCAGCTCGACGCCTTCCTGCCCCTGGTCCTCGATGTTGGTGAAACCGACCACGTGCGCCATGACCTCGCCTTCGGGGTAATAGCGCCGCGTCTCCGGTTGCTGGTGGATACCCGGAACCGCCAGCTGCTTGACCTTGTCGGCGATCTCCATCGGCACCTGGCGCTTCAGGTAAACGAAGTTTTTGTCCTCGTCGGCCAGGCGCTTGTTCAGGTCCGCTACCGGCATGTCCAGCAGTTTGCCCAACGCCGCCAGCTGTTGCGGGGGCGCCGCCCGTGCGTCGTCCGGGATCGCCCAGATGGCCCGCGCCGGTACGCTCGAGGCCAGCACGACATTATTCCGGTCCAGGATTTTCCCGCGCGTGGCGGCAAGCGTCAGCGTGCGCTCGTAGCGCCGTTCCCCCTGCTGCTGCAGGAAATCGGTGGTAATGCCCTGCAGGAAAAGCGCGCGCGCAGCCAAAGTGCCGAAACCCGCGAAAAGAAGGATCAATACCAGGCGCGAACGCCACGCGGGCAGCTGGCCGCGCAGGACAGGGCTATTGAAGAAGGGCAGCCGCTTCATTGCGCGCCTCCCGCCACCGGAGCCTGGTTCAGATAGATCGTGCGATCGGGCACGATGGGTATCATCTTCAGGTCTTCGCGCGCGGCACGATCGACGCGTGCATTGCGCGCCAGTTCCGCACGGTCCAGCTGCAGGCGCCGCCAGTCATTGTCCAGGTCGCGCGCCTGCGCCTGCGAGCGGTCCAGGTCGACGAACAACTGGCGCGCCTGATAGCGGCTGGTCACCAGGGAAATGGCGCAGGACATCAGCACCGCTGCCAGGAGCAGGCTAAGACGGCCCATCAGCGCTTCCCCTTGCCTGCGCGACGGGCGCGCGCCGCGGACAGCGGGTCGACGCCGACGAAAGCCGCGGCGCCGGCCGCGGCCACCGGCACATCGGTCCGCTCAGCGACCCGCAGGATGGCCGACCGCGAGCGCGCATTGGCCGCGACCTCGTCGGGTTCGGCCAGCACACGCCCCAGGGAACGCAGCAAAGGCTGCGGCATTTCGCTCTCGCGCAATGGCATGCGGGAATGCGCGGCCGCAGGCCTGGCGGCCGCGGCGATGAATTGCTTCACCATGCGGTCTTCGAGCGAATGGAAACTGATCACCGCCAACCTCCCCTTCGGCGCGAGCAGATCTAGAGCTGACGCGAGGGCGCGTGCGAGTTCTTCGAGCTCCCGATTGAGGTAAATCCGTAAAGCTTGAAAGGTGCGCGTGGCCGGATGCTGCCCCTTTTCGCGCGTGCGGACGGCGCTTGCGACGAGCTCGGCAAGCTCGAGCGTGGTGTGCAGCGGCCTTGTTGCGCGGCGAGCTGCAATCGTTTTTGCAATCTGAAAAGCAAACCGTTCTTCGCCATATTCCGCTATGACCTCCCGCATCTCGTCCACGCTGGCGTCGGCCAGCCATTCCGCGGCCGTCGGGCCGCGTGTCGTATCCATGCGCATATCCAGCGGGCCTTCGCGCATGAAAGAAAACCCCCGCCCGGCGTCGTCGATCTGGGGCGATGACACCCCCAGGTCCAGCATGACGCCGTCCACCTTATCCACACCCAGATCCCGCAACGCCTCGCGCATCGTGGCAAAGCCGCCGTGCACCACCGATACACGGGGATCGGCGTCGGCCATTTGCCGCGCCACCTCGATGGCGCTCGGATCCTTGTCGAACACCACCAGCCGCGCCTTGGGCGACAACCGCGACAGCAGCGCGCTGGAGTGGCCTCCGCGGCCGAACGTCCCGTCGACGTAGACGCCATCCAGCCGACGCCTGGCGTCGACCTCATCGTCCCCGCTGCGGCCGGCGGCTCTGCGGCTGCCGAAATTCGGCAACAACAAGGCATCCACCGTCGGCACCAACAGCACGGGCCGATGTTCGAGTTTCATGTCGGTTTCAGAACGAAAACTGATTCAGCACTTCCGGCATTCCCTGAGCCAGATCCTCCGCCTCGCGGCGGGCCAGGGAAGCGGCATCCCACAGCTCGAAGTGCGCGCCCATGCCCAGCAACATCACTTCGCGCGTCATTCCTGCGGCATTGCGTAGTTCAGGGGCGATCAGGATGCGGCCGGACCCGTCCAGCTCGACATCCTGGGCGTTGCCCAGCAGCAGCCGCTGCAAGGCCCGGGCGGACATGGGGAGCGCGGCAATGACTTCGCGCTTCTTTTCCCACTCCTGCCGCGGGTAGAGCAGCAGGCAACCGTCCGGATGGCGGGTCAGCGTCAGCCGACCCTCCGCCTGAGCGACCAGGGCGTCACGATGCCGGGTCGGGATGGAGATCCGACCCTTTGCATCCAGCGTGAGCGCGCTGCTTCCCTGGAACACCCATTCCTCCCACTTAATTGCACAAAAACCTACTTTTTCCCACTCTACGGGAAGGGCAACCCGCGGTCAAGCAACCGGACACAATTTTTTCAATCACAACAAGGACTTAGACATCACCGTTGAAAACACAAAATAAAAACCCCCTGATAAATCAGGGGGTTGCAAAACGATCTAAAAGTCCTACCTGAGCCTGGCGAGGAGGGAGGGTTCCGGGCGTGACGCATTCTGCCCCTGCGGGGGAAGCAAGACGGATCTGTAGGCCGGATTCTGTACGCCGGGGATCCCGGCGGGCAATCATTCATCTGGCCCGACCATTACTGGCCGGGTCTAGCCATCTACCCGCATGCTCGGACGGGCCGCCCTTTCCGGTCCGAAGACCGAGACGCATGCCTATTTGATGTTGCTCCCGGTAGAGGTTGCCGCGTTTCACCCTGCGACGCCGCGCCCCGTTGCCGGAGCGCGCGACACGGAAGTCGCCGTGCCTGTGCGCGGTTGAAAACCGCGCCCGCTTCGCAGACTCGTCTCTGTGGCCCTATTCCTCGAGCACGTGGCGGTTGCCCGCCGCGCGCCCGGACGGCCGTTAGCCGCTACCGCGCCCTGTGGAGTCCGGACCTTCCTCGATGCATGCGCACCGCGATTGCCCGACCCGTCTTGCCCGTACATTTTAGACTACTGGCGCGGCAAGGCCCGGACGGGGCCGGAACAGGCCCGGACGGGCCGGAACAGGCCCACGCCCCGCCGGCGCGGTCCCGCGCCCGGCAGGGCCGCCACGAAAAACGGGAATGGCGGGGCGCCGCGGCCCAGGGCCGGCTCAGGTCAGCGTGGCGTCCAGCGCTTCGCTCAGGTCACCCTGATCCACACCCGTGTTCTGCTTCAACGCATTGCGACGCGTGGTGATGCCCGGCAGCTCCGGCAAGGACCAGCGCCGCGTGATGAAGCGGAGAATGGACGTCGTATCGAGCATCGTGTGGTCGACATAGCCCTTGCGCACGGTCGGGCCCACGACAATGGTGGGAACGCGCGATCCCGGCCCGAAGCGATCGCCCTTGGGGGGCGCGATATGGTCCCACAAGCCGCCGTTCTCGTCGTAGGTGATGACGACCAGCATATGGCCCCACTGCGGGCTCTTTTCCAGTTCGGCAACGATGTCGGCGATGGCCTGGTCGCCGCGCAGCACATCGGCGTAGCCGTTGTGTTCGTTCAAGTTACCGACGGGTTTGTAGAACGAGACGGGCGGCAGCTTGCCGGCGCGGATATCGGCGATGAAGTTCTCGCCATTGACGCCGGCATCCTTCAGATGTTCATTGCGCTGGGCCACGCCATCCGGCGTGGTGGGGTCGAAGCGCTTGAAGTAATTGAAGGGCTGATGATGGAACTGGAAGTTGACGAAAGGCTGGCCATCGCCTTGCAGCGCAGTGCCCGTGTAATCGGAACCGGCCCAGCCGGAGGGATTCGTCGAACGCGCGGCCTGGAAGCCCCAGCCCCCGCCATACCAAGCCCATTCGACACCTTTCTGGCTCAGATAGTCGCCGATGTTGGCCTGGGTTTGCGGCGGCACCGTCGTGGCGTTCGCCGGGTCCGCCAGCAGGCCGGCCGTGACACCCTGCGCGTTCGGCGCCGGCTTGTTGCCGCTGGGCTGGTACGGCGGCTGCATGGTATTGATGGCGTAGCCGTCCGGCGTGAGCGTGGCGCTGCTGGTGACAAAAATCGACGTGGCCGGGCCGCTCAACGCGGAATCCGCGCCAGGCGCGGCGGGGTTCACCGCCAGGTGCGAACCCTGCGGGCCGTCGGAAAGCGCGGCCACCTTGCTCTTGTTGGTGTCGGTAATGGGCACGACCGGCGGCGCGGCGGCGATCAGGTATTGATGGTTCAGGAACGAGCCACCGAAGGCACCCATGAAAAAATGGTCCGCCATGGTGTACTTCTGCGCGACCTTCCACAACGGCAGCGTGCCGGAATTGCCCGTGAAGTGCCCCATGACGAGGCCCCCCGCGCTATCAGCCCAGGCGACGAACTGGTCGTTCTTGCCGCCGTCGATCTGCATCTGATTCTGATAGAAGTTGTGCCACAGATCGGCGTTGACGGCTTTCAGGTCCACGCCGGGGTAGGTGTCGTTGATCGAGAACGGCTTGTTGGCCATGCCCTGGGTCTGCGATGTGGTGACCACGGGCACCGTGGTGGCGAACTGCGCCTTCGCGTTCGTCAGGCCGGCCCAGACCGGCGGCAGCGCAGGCAGCACAGTCTTGCCGTCGCGATCCACCTGCGGCGCGTATGTCGCCGTCGCCAGCGGGCTGTCCACCCCGGGAAAGTCGCTGTACAGGTTATCGAAACTGCGGTTTTCAGCGTAGATGACCACGACGTTCTGGATGTTGTCCACGGCGCGGTCTTCGGCGCGTGCCCTGATATCCGATGGCGTGGTGGTCCCGTCGCCGCCACAGGCAGCCAGCGACCCGAGGACCGCGATCGCGGCGAGCGGCCGCATCGATGAAACGCACATCGTGCGAAGAGTCGGCTTCATACCCGGCAGATTCCTTTTGAGTAATGGCATGAGGAAAGTGCCGCCATAGTCGGTCACCAGCATGTGAAACTCATGAAGATTCGCTGACCTGGAACTGAATCGCCCCGACACCGATTCAGTGGCCGTTCAGGCCGGATTCCCGCCGCTGAAATATTGCGCTGCTAGGCTCGCCGCAGTTTGTCCGTCCAGCATCCCGAGCCCTCATGTTCCGAGTCCGCGCCACCCTTACGTCCACACATCTTTTCGCCGCGCTGGTGACGCTGCTGTTGGCGATAGGCGCCATCGGTATCCACGCGGCGACCGCGGAGGCGAGCGGCCCTGCGCGCGCCGGTGGCGCGACATCCGACGGCACTTACTATCCGCCGCCCCCTGTTACCTACGACCGCGCGTACGCGCGCCAACGGGCCGCCGCTCTGGCGTCATTGGGGCAGGTCATGTTCATGGATCCGCGCCTGTCCGCATCGGGACGGCAATCCTGCGCCAGTTGCCACAGCCCGCAAAACCACTTCGGGCCGCCGAACGACCTGTCGGTGCAGCCTGGCGGCGCCGGGATGACCAGGACCGGCGTGCGTGCGGCGCCATCGCTGATGTATTTGCAGCGGGTGCCGCCCTTCAACGAGCACTTCGTCGATAGCGAGGAAGAAGGCGACAACAGCACCGACGCGGGACCCACCGGCGGCTTGACCTGGGATGGGCGCGTGAACCGCGCGGACGCCCAAGCCCGCATCCCGCTGCTCGATCCGCGCGAGATGGGCAACAGGGATCCGGCCGCCGTCGTCGCCCGCGTACGGGCAGCACCGTACGCAGACATCTTGCGGCGCCTGTACGGCAGCCAGGTTTTCGACGATACGGATAAGGCCTTCGCGGCCATTTCCCAGGCGCTGGCGTATTACCAGGACACCCCGGCGCTGTTCTTCCCTTACAGCAGCAAGTACGACGCGGTGGCAATGGGACGCGCCGCATTCACCGAACAGGAAGCGAACGGCCTGCGTCTTTTCGCGGCCGAAGACAAGGGCAACTGCGCCAGTTGCCACCGCTTCAGTGTCCCCGGCACATTGCCCATCTTCAATGACTACGGCCACATCGCGTTGGGCGTTCCGCGCAATCCCGCCATCGCGGCCAACGCCGATCCCGCCTATTTCGATCTGGGCTTGTGCGGACCATACCGCAAAGACCTGAGCGACCATCCCGAGTACTGCGGCCTGTTCCGCTCGCCCACGCTGCGCAATGTCGCGACTCGCAAGGTGTTCTTCCATAACGGTGTGTTCCACACCCTGCACGAGGTCGTGGAGTTCTATGCGACGCGAGACGTACAGCCCGAACGCTGGTATCCGCGCCGCGCCGACGGCACGGTGGACAAATTCGACGACCTGCCGGCCGCCTACCGCGACAATGTCAATACGGATCCGCCCTTCGGCGGCAAGCCCGGGGGCAAGCCGGCCCTGACACCACAGGAGATCGACGATGTGGTGGCTTTCCTGGGTACGTTAACGGATGGCTACTTCGATCCCGCGGGCCGGCCAGCGGATCGTCATTGACCTCCGGGGCCGCCGCGAAACGATCCCCGGCAGATCCGGACGGTAGCGGCCCCAACTCTTCCGCAAGCCGGAGAGCGGCGTAGCGGTCCCGGGGCGGCGCGGCCGCCTTCCTGCGACAATATCGGTCTTTACCTGAATCGCTGTCGCCACATGGCCCCTGCCACCCTGATCACTTTCACCGGCGTCCACCTTGCCTATGGACACCACCCCTTGCTGGACAGCGCCGATTTCTCCATCCAGGCCGGGGAACGCATCGGCCTGATCGGACGCAATGGCGCCGGCAAGTCCTCCATGCTGCGGCTGCTGGATGGCCGCACCGACCCCGACGACGGCGATATCTCGCGCGCGGCGGGCTTGAAGGTCGCCACGGTAGAGCAAGAGCCCGTCCTGGACGAGGCCGCGACCGTGTTCGATACGGTCTGCGGTCCTATCGACGATACCGAAGACTGGCAACGTCCGTCACGCGTGCGTTCCCTGCTGGAGCGCCTGAACCTGCCGGCGGATGCGCTCGTCGCGGGCCTGTCCGGCGGGACGCGCAAGCGTGTCGCGCTGGCGCGCGCGCTGGCTGGCGAGCCGGATCTGCTCCTGCTGGACGAGCCGACCAATCATCTGGACTTCGACGGGATCGCATGGCTGGAACAGATGCTGGGCGAGTGGAAAGGCAGCGCGGTCATCATTACCCACGACCGCCGCTTCCTGGACAACATCGCCACACGCATCGTCGAACTGGATCGCGGGCGCCTGCTCAGTTTTCCAGGCAATTTCTCGCAATGGCAGGAACGCAAGGCGCAGTGGCTGGAATCCGAACGCCTGGAACAAGCCCGCTTCGATAAGCTGTTGGCCCAGGAGGAAGTCTGGATCCGCAAGGGTGTGGAAGCACGCCGCACCCGCAACGAAGGCCGCGTGCGGCGGCTGGAGCAGCTACGCGTCGAACGCGCCGCCCGGCGGGAACGGCAGGGAAACGTCAGCCTGGCCATCGCGGAGGGCCAGCGCTCGGGTAAGCTGGTCGCGGAGTTGCAGCACGTACGCAAAGCGTTCGGTGACCGTGTCGTCGTGGACGACTACTCCACCACGCTTCTGCGCGGCGATCGCATCGGTATCATCGGCGCCAACGGCGCGGGCAAGACCACGCTGCTGCGCATCATGCTGGGGGTGCTGGAGCCTGACGCCGGCACTGTCCGCATGGGGACGAACGTATCGGTCGCTTACTTCGACCAGATGCGCGCGCAGCTGAACGAGACGGATACCCTGGCCGATGTCATCAGCCCCGGCAGCGAATGGGTAGAGATCGGCGGCACCCGCAAGCACGTCATGAGCTATCTCGGCGACTTCCTGTTTTCGCCCGCGCGCGCCGGTTCGCCGGTCAGCAGCCTGTCGGGCGGGGAACGCGCGCGCCTGCTGCTTGCACGCCTGTTCGCGCGGCCCGCCAACGTATTGGTGCTGGACGAGCCCACCAACGACCTGGACATCGAGACCCTGGAACTGCTCGAATCGCTGTTGCAGGAATACACCGGTACGGTGCTGCTGGTGAGCCACGATCGCGAATTCCTCAATAACGTCGTGACGCAGGTGATTGCCAACGACGCTCCCGGCATCTGGCACGACTACGTCGGCGGCTATGACGACTGGCTCGCCCAGCGGCCCGCGCCCGCGAGGCCCGAAGCATCCGCGCGTACCGCACCGGCGGACAAGACCGTGTCCCCGGCCAAGCCGAGAAACGCCAAGACCAGCCGCCTGAGCGCGTGGGAAACCAAGGAATTGGAAGGCCTGCCGGATGCCATCGCCGCGATCGAGGCCGAACAGGCCGCCTTGTCGGCCCGGCTGGCCGACGGTTCGCTCTACCGCGATGCAGCGGACGAGGTCGGCCGCATCAACGAAAAATTGGCGGAGCTGGAACGCGCATTGGAAGAGAAATTCGCGCGCTGGGAACAACTGGAAGCTCGCCGCGCCGCCGCATCCTGAATCGACGGCGCGTCGCTGCCTCCTAACTCTGCACTCGCCACGCCAGAGACTCGCCGGCAGCCAGGGGCACCAGCGTCGTGGCGCCATACGGCACTTCATCGGGGATGAGGTATTCCTGGCGCTTGAGGGTCAAGGTCCCGCTATTGCGCGGCAAGCCGTAGAAGTCCGGGCCGTAGTGGCTGGCGAAGCCCTCCAGCTTGTCCAGCGCGCCGGCCATCTCGAAGGCCTTGGCGTATAGCGCCATGGCGTGCAGCGCGGTGTAGCAGCCCGCGCACCCGCAGGCGTGCTCCTTCAGGCCGCGCGCATGCGGCGCGCTATCCGTACCCAGGAAGAAGCGCTTGCTGCCGCTGGTGGCGGCGGCGACCAGCGCCTGCCGATGCACCTCGCGCTTGAGAATAGGCAGGCAATACATATGCGGACGCATGCCGCCCTGGAACAAGGAATTGCGGTTGTACAGCAGATGCTGCGGCGTGATGGTTGCCGCCACCGGGCCTTCCGCGTCGCGCACGTATTCCGCGCCGTCCTTGGTCGTGATGTGCTCGAACACCACCTTCAACGCGGGATACGCCTGCCGCAAAGGCCGCATGACGCGCTCGATGAACAGGGCTTCGCGATCGAATACATCGACCGCGGGGTCGGTCACCTCGCCGTGGACCAACAAGGGCATTCCGCACTTTTCGAGCGCATCGAGCGCGGGCCGGCACTTGCCCAGGAGATCGGTCACGCCGGCGTCCGAATTCGTCGTCGCACCGGCCGGATAAAGCTTGACCGCATGGACCACGCCCGATTCGCTCGCGCGGCGGATTTCCTCGGCGGAGGTATTGTCGGTCAGGTACAGCGTCATCAGCGGCGTGAAGGAACCGGGCGCGACGCCGGCGCGGCCCAGCGCGGCTTCGATGCGCTCACGATAGGCCAGCGCCTGCGCCGTGGTCGTCACGGGCGGCTTCAGGTTGGGCATGATGATGGCGCGCGCGAACTGCCGCGCAGTATCGGCCACCACCGCAGCCAGCGCATCGCCGTCGCGCAGATGCAGGTGCCAATCATCCGGCCGCGTGATGACCATGGTATCGAAGGACTGTGTAGACATGGAATTTCCAATATAGATGACGCGCGTTGCGCGATCGCGGCGGCGGCCGCCGGAAATCGTGCCCGCCGCTATTCCGACAGGGGCATGCCCCGCTCGGCCAGGGCGCAGAACATCGCCGCGCCAAGCGGAATCACCGCATCGTTGAAATCGAAGTGACTATTGTGCAGCGTGCAGCCCGATTCGGCGCCGCCCTGGCCGAGGCGGAAGTATGCGCCCGGACGCGATTGCAGCATGAAAGAGAAGTCCTCCGAGCCCATAGAGGGCACGAGGTCGCGGACGACATTCTCCTTGCCCACCATCTCGGTCGCGATGTCCGCCACCAGGTTGGCGTGCTGCGGCGTATTGAGTGTGGCCGGATAGATACGCTCGTACTTGACCTCCGCCGTTGCGCCGAATGCCCCCGCGATGGACATGGCCAACTCGCTCATCCGCCGTTCGACCAGTTCCTGGACGGTCTTGCGAAAGGTCCGCACCGTGCCCACCATCCGGGCCTCGCGTGGAATCACGCTCATGGCGCCTGGGTGCCCCGCCTGCAGCGACCCTACGGAGACCACAGCGGAATCGAGCGGGTTGATATTCCGCGCGACGATACTCTGCAGCGCCGTAATCAAGTGACCCGCAACCACCACGGGATCGATGGTCTGGTACGGATGGGCGCCATGACCGCCACGCCCGTTAATGACGATTTCGAAGCGGTCGGCCGCCGCCATCATGGGACCTGGATTGATGCCTATCGTCCCCGGTGGCAGGCCGGGCCAGTTGTGCAGCGCGTAGATGGCATCACAAGGGAAGGTGTCGAATAAGCCATCTTCCATCATTGCCTTGGCACCGCCGCGGCCTTCTTCCGCGGGCTGAAAGATCAGGACCGCGGTGCCATCGAAATTGCGTGTCTGGACCAGATACCGGGCCGCGCCCAGCAGTACGGCCGTGTGGCCGTCGTGCCCGCAGCCATGCATCAGACCGGCCTTGGTGGACTTGTGGCCGAAGGAATTATCTTCCGTCATCGGCAACGCATCCATATCGGCCCGCAGGCCGATCATGCGGCCGCTATCGGTGCCGCGACCACGGATCACGCCAACCACGCCGGTCTTGCCAATGCCGCGGTGCACCTCGATGCCCAGCGCCTCCAGCGAACCGGCCACGATGCCCGACGTACGGACTTCCTCGAAACCAAGTTCGGGATGTGCGTGCAAGTCGCGCCGCAATGCCGTTAGTTCATCATGGAATAAGCGAATCGATTCGAGCGCTGAACGCGGATACATAGTCCGTCACGGATTACAAAGTTGCTGAGATCAGTGGGTAATTTTAGTTGCTACAGACGATAAATGCCTTTGTCTTTAGAGCGCAGACACGTTATGCTCCGGCCGCAGGATCAATTTTCCAACACTGAGAAGGAGAGCCGCATTATGGCCACACCCTCCAAAACCGCGTCCGCCCGCAAGCCGAATGCTGCTTTCATGAAGCCGCTCACCCCGAGCGCGGATCTGGCTGCGGTCATCGGTCCCGAGGCGGTGCCCCGCACCGAGGTCACGAAAAAGATCTGGGAATACATCAAGAAGCACAACCTGCAAGATGCCAGCAATAAGCGCAATATCAACGCAGATGACAAACTGCGTCCGCTGTTTGGCAAGGACCAGGTTTCGATGTTCGAGTTGACCAAGCTGGTCAACGCGCACCTCAAGTAAAGCTCTCTATCTCGCAAGCCCACTCAGACCGGGTTGCTGCGTCAGCGGATTCCGTCTAGCGAACCCCGGCAAACGATAGCGCCGCGACGCGTTTCGTATCAGCAGGCGCCGTGCCAGGGAGCGCGCGCAACCGACCTCCAAAGCGGTATTGATAGCCGCTCGGGACCGCATAAAAAAAACGGCTGGCAGAAATGCCAGCCGTTTTTTTTGGGTTTTCATCAGTATGGCGCGGCGCAGTTTTCAACCCAGCCAAGGCATTGCATCACGCATACGTCGGGGTAGGTGCGCGCCCTTCCATCAAGGCGAGCCACCCTTTGATTAGACGATAAAGCACCCACACTACGGTGGCCGCGACACCCACCCAACCGATAAAAATCAACGTCGCAATGGCACTGATGGCAAGCCACAGCAGGGACCACCAGAACGTGCGCAACAGCCAGTCGAAATGCGATGCGTAGTACGTGCCGGCCGCATCCGCCCGCTTGACATATACCAAGACGACGGCCGCAAGCGTCCCGAAGGGAAGGAAGCCGCCAGTCACGAAACCCAGGGCGAACAGGCCATACGCGACATGCGTAATGGTGCGCAGGTCTGGACTACTGCCGCTAATAGGGATCTGGGGCTCACTCACGATAACCGCTCCTTCTGGTTGACTCGAACATGTTACCGCACAACATCCACCGCTTCGGCCAAACGGGAAACCCGTGGCGTTGAACGTTGTTATTTGCGGACGTATTGGAAGAAGTGAAGCAAGCCGCAAAAGCAAAACCCCGCTGGAGTATCCAGCGGGGTTTTGGGGATAAGAGCCTGACGATGACCTACTTTCACAGACGTCCGTCCACTATCATCGGCGCGAAGGCGTTTCACTGTCCTGTTCGGGATGGGAAGGAGTGGTACCACCTTGCTATGGTCGTCAGGC
>NZ_JBMQQZ010000090.1:0-53418 GCF_057362025.1 Bordetella sp.
CGTACTGGCAGTTGCTGGCGGGATCCGCGCAGGAACAGCAGGAACTGATAGAAACCGTCGTGGTGCCGGAGACCTCGTTCTTCCGGCACGCGGAGTCCATGGACACGCTGGCCCTGCTGGCGCGCCAGCGCGCGGCGCACGCTGCGGCGCTGCGCATCCTCAGCCTGCCCTGTTCCAGCGGCGAGGAAGCCTACACGATCGCGATGGCGCTGCTGGATGCCGGTGTGGACGCGGAGCGCTTCGCGGTGCTGGGCATGGATATCAGCGACCGGCTGGTCGCGCGCGCCGAGCAAGGCATCTACGGCCGCAACGCCTTTCGCGGCGAATCGCTGGACTACCGCGCCCGCCATTTCACGGAAACGCCACAGGGGTATTCGGTCAACCCGCGGGTACGCGCGCACGTGCGCTTCCAGTCGGGCAATCTGCTGGACCCGACGCTGGCCCTGCCGACGGACGCCTACGACTTCGTGTTCTGCCGCAACCTGCTGATCTACTTCGACAACCCCACCCAGGAGGCGGCCGTCGAGGTATTGCGCCGGCTGTGCCGGCAGGATGGCGTGATCTTCGTCGGCCCGGCGGAAGCCAACCTGCTTACCCGCCTGGGCATGAAACAGATCGACGCGGCGCGCGCGTTCGCCTTCCGCAACGCGCAAGGCCGTGCGACAGCCGAAGAACCCCGGCGCGCACGGACGACAGGATCGGCGCCCGGCCACGCCGCGCGCGACGCGGCGACGCGATCGCGTCCGCCCGCGCGTCCATTCGGCTTGGCCGCGCCAGGCAGAATGCATCCGGCGCCCGCGCGCGCGGCCGGACCGGTGCCGGCACCCTCTGGAACCGCTACCCCAGGCCGGGGACAAGGAACGCCGGCGGACCGTGAGGGCGATACCCGCGCACGGTCGTCGCTGGTGGCCATCCAGGCCTTGGCCGACGCCGGCCGGCTGGACGAAGCGCGCGCCGTGGCGGCCGTGCACGTCGAAACGCATGGCCCGTCCGCCGAAGCCTATTACCTGATCGGACTGCTGGACGACGCCGCCAACCTGACGGCCGCCGCGGAAGCGGCTTACCGGAAAACGCTGTACCTCGATCCCGGTCACCGGCAGGCACTGCTGCATCTGGCCTCGCTGCTGGAAACGCGCGGCGAAACGGCGCCGGCCCTACAACTGAGAGCGCGCGCGGCACGGCGCGAGAACAGACATGCGTGAACGGGACGACACCACGATCGACGATTGCTGGAACCGCATCGGCGTGCGCGGCGACCGCTCCTGTCCGCGGCTGGACGAGTACATTCATTGCCGACAATGCCCCGTGCACGCGACCGCCGCGAAAAGTCTGTTGAACCGCGTCACGCCGGGCGTCGACGCGGCCCACGAAGCGACGACCTCGGTCCGGCCGGACGCCACGCGTAGCGCGGCGATGTCCGAGGCCGGCATCGCGCCGGCCTCGGACATCGCCGGCACCGCACTGCCCGGCCCGGTACTTGGCGAGGGCGCGACTTCGCTGCTGCTGTTCCGCCTGCATGCCGAATGGCTGGCCCTGCCGGTGGCGGCATTGGCCGAAGTCACGCCCATGCGGCCCGTCCACAGCCTGCCCCGGCGCGCGGGCATCGTGGCCGGCGTCTGCAATGTCCGTGGGCGCCTGATTCCCTGCATATCGCTTGCCCCGCTGCTGAACCTCGCACCGCCGCCGGATACGCCCGAGGGCAAGGCCACCCCGCGCATGCTGGTGCTTTCCCTCCATACCGGAACGGTCGTTGCGCCGGTGGACGACGTCGCCGGCATACAGTCATTCGCCTCGTCGGCCATCGGGCCGCTGCCCGACACGCTCGCCGGCGCCCGCTACGCCAGCGGCGTGGTGCGCTATCGCGAACGTGCCGTCGGCGTACTCGACAGCACGCGGCTCGGGCATGCCATCGAAGGGAGGCTCGCATGAGCCCGGACCGCGTGCGTGACGCTTCGCTGCTGGACCTGTACAAGATGGAAGCGGCCGCGCAGGTGCAGGTACTGGACGCCGGTCTGCTGGCGCTGGAGCGCGAGCCGCGGGAAGCGACACACTTGGCCGCCTGCATGCGCGCGGCCCATTCCCTGAAGGGCGCGGCGCGCATCGTCGGGCTGGACGGGCCGGTACAGGTCGCGCACGCCATGGAGGACCGGCTGGTCGACGCGCAGAAAGGCCACGCGCCGCTGGACGCCGCGGCGATCGACCTGCTGTTGCGCGGGACCGACCTGCTGCGCAACATGCCTGGCGAGGACACGCAGACCGACATCGCCGCCGCGCGCGCATTCGTGGCGTCGCTGACGATGCCGGACAGCGCGCGGACCGAAGCCGCCCATGCCGAAGAGGCGCCGGCCGCCGCGGACGCCTCCCCGGTCGAAAGCGCCGCGGGAAATGCCCCATCCCTTGCCGAAACCCACGGAGACTCCGCCGGATCCGCCGCCTCTTCCGTGGACCGGCACACTCGCGCCCTCGCGGCCGGCGCCATCGATGCGGCCCCGCCCTCAGGCGAAGCCGCCGACGAGCGCGCCCTGCGGGTAACCGCCCGCACGCTGGACGAACTGCTGGGGCTGTCCAGCGAAACGCTGGTCGAAGCCAACCGGCTGTCGCCGTTCGCCGCCTCGCTGCTGCCGCTCAAGCGCATGCAGGACGGACTGGCAAAACTGCTCGACGCTTTACATCACCAGGCGGCGGGCAAGGACGTCGATGAAGGCGCCCTGGCCACGCTCGAACAGGCGCGCCAGCACGCGGCCACCTGCCAGCAAATGCTGGGCGACCGCATGGCTCAGGCGGACCAGTTCGGCTGGCGCATCGGCGACCTGGGCCAGCGCCTGTACGACACCGCGCTGCGGTGCCGCATGCGTCCCTTCGGCGATGCCGTCGCCGGCCTGCCGCGCATGGTCCGCGACCTGGCTCGCACGCTGGGCAAACAGGCGCGCCTGGAGATCGCCGGCGTAGCGACGCGCGTGGATCGCGACATTCTGGAGGGGCTGGACGCGCCGCTGACGCACCTGCTGCGCAACGCCGTCGATCACGGCATCGAGACGCCGGCGCGGCGCCGCGCGGCGGGCAAGCGCGAGGAAGGTACCGTCACGCTGCAGGCGCGCCACAGCGCCGGCATGCTGGTGGTGGAAGTGGCCGACGACGGTGCGGGGATCGACGTTGCCGCCCTGCGCGAGCAGATCGTCCGCCGCGGCCTCGCGACGCGGCAGACCGCGGATGCGCTCAGCGAAAGCGAAACGCTGGCATTCCTCTTCCTGCCAGGCTTCACGACCCGATCCTCGGTGACGGAATTCTCCGGGCGCGGCGTCGGCCTGGACGTGGTCCACGACATGGCGCGCCGTCTGCGCGGCGCCGCCCGCGTGCACCAGCGCACCGGCGAAGGCACCCGCTTTACCCTGGAGTTGCCGTTGTCGCTTTCCGTCGTGCGCAGCCTGATCGTCGAGATCGCCGGCGAACGCTATGCCTTTCCGCTGGCCTACGTATCGCGCACCCTGCGCCTGCCCCGCGATGCCGTCGAGCAATTGGAGGGCCGCCAGCATTTTCACCACGATGGCCTGCAGATCGGGCTGGTGGGAGCCGGCCAAATCCTGCAATACGCGCGCCAGCCTGCCCTGGGCGAGGTCGTATCGGTGGTCCTGCTGACCGATCAGCAGGGCCGCCATTACGGCGTGGCGGTGGACCGCTTCATCGCGGAACAGACCCTGGTGGTGCAGCCGCTGGATCCGCGCCTCGGCAAACTGCAGGACATCCAGGCCGGCGCGGTCATGGAGGATGGCGCGCCCGTACTGATCCTCGATGTGGAGGACATGCTGCGGACGATCGAAAAACAGGCCGCCAGCGGCACCCTGCAGCGCGTGGACGCGGACGCGGCGACCCGCGTGCCGGAGCGCCGCAAGCGTATCCTGGTGGTGGACGATTCGCTGACCGTGCGCGAGCTGGAACGCAAACTGCTGTCGAACCGCGGGTACGACGTCGCGGTCGCGGTCGACGGCATGGATGGCTGGAACATGGCCCGGGCGCAGCACTTCGACCTGGTCGTCACCGACGTCGATATGCCGCGCATGGACGGCATCGAGCTGGTTACGCTGATCCGCAAGGATCCACGCCTGCAATCGATGCATGTGATGGTCGTGTCGTACAAGGACCGGGAGGAAGACCGCCGGCGCGGGCTGGACGCCGGCGCCGACTATTATCTTGGCAAGAGCAGCTTTCACGACGACGCCCTGCTGGACGCCGTCGAGGATCTCATCGGACGGGCGCGCTCATGAGGATCGGCATCGTCAACGACAAACCCGCGGCCGTGGAGGCGCTCAGGCAGGCGCTGGCCATGGACCCGGAGCTGCAGGTCGCGTGGATCGCCTTCAACGGCGCCGAAGCCGTGCAGCGATGCGCCGCGGTGCGGCCGGACATCGTGCTGATGGAGCTGGCGATGCCGGTCATGGACGGCAGCGAGGCCACCCGGCGCATCATGGCCGATACGCCGTGCGCCATCATCATCGTGGCTACGGATGTCGACCGCCATACGGCGCACGTCTTCGACGCCATGGGGCACGGCGCGCTGGACGCCATGGAAATACCCAACCTGGCGGAGGGCGACCCGCGCGCCGCGGCGGCGGCGCTGCTGCGCAAGATCCGCAACGCAGGGTGGCTGATCGGCGCCTACGACCGCCGGCGTCCCGCCAGGCAGGAGCCGGCTCCGGCGCCACAGTCGGATCAGGGCCAGCTGGTCGCCATCGGCGCGAGCGCGGGCGGGCCGCCGTCGCTGGCCGTGCTGCTGAAGGCCCTGCCGGCGGATTTTCCTGCCGGCATCGTCCTGGTCCAGCACGTCGATGCTTCGTTCGCGCAGGACATGGCGCGCTGGCTGGACGATCAGATCGACATGCCGGTGCGCCTGGCGCTGCCGGGCGATACGCCGCAGCCGGGCACGGTGCTGCTGGCCGGCACCAACGATCACCTGGTACTGCTGCGCGACTGCACCCTGAACTACACGAAACATCCCGTGGAGGGCCTGTATCGCCCTTCCATCGACGTCTTTTTCAACAGCGTGGCACGCCACTGGCGCGGCGCCGCCGCGGGCGTACTATTGACCGGCATGGGCCGGGACGGCGCGCTCGGCCTGAAAGCCATGCGCGACCATGGATTCCTGACCATCGCGCAGGACCGCGCCACCAGTGCCGTCTATGGCATGCCCAAGGCGGCCGCGGAATTGGGCGCCGCCATGGAAATCACGCCGCTGCCGCATATCGCCGAAAGCCTCGCCGCCCGCTTCGCGCGCAAGCCGGCCTGACAGCAAAGGAAATCACAATGGAACCTGTCATCGATTACGTGGCCGGCCTCGATAACAAGCCGCAGAACGCGATGGTCCTGCTGGTGGACGACCAGATCATGGTGGGAGAAGCCGTGCGCCGCGCGCTGGCCGACGAACCCAACATCGACTTTCATTTCTGCCCCGACGCGCAGGAAGCGCTGAATGTGGCCACCCAGACGCGGCCGACCGTTATCCTGCAGGACCTGGTGCTTCCCGGCGTCGACGGCCTGACGCTGGTACGCGCCTATCGAGCCAATCCGGCGACCCGCGACATCCCTATCATCGTGCTCTCGTCCAAAGAGGACCCCGAGGTCAAAAGCGCCGCCTTCAGCGCCGGCGCCAACGATTACCTCGTCAAGCTGCCGGACACCATCGAACTGGTGGCGCGCATCCGCTACCATTCGCGCTCCTACCTGGCGATGCAACAGCGCGACGAAGCCTACCAGGCCTTGCGCCAGAGCCAGCAGCAGTTGATGGAGATCAACCTGGAGCTGCGCCGCCTGACCAATTCGGACGGACTGACGGGTTTGTCCAACCGGCGGTATTTCGACAGCTACCTGAGCGCGGAATGGAAACGCGCGATGCGCGAGCAGACCGAGATCAGCATGCTGATGATCGACGTCGATCATTTCAAGAGCTACAACGATGCCTACGGCCACATGGCGGGCGACGAAGTACTGAAGAAGGTGGCGCACACCATCGCCAGCTGCTGCGAGCGCTCCGCGGACCTGTCCGCGCGTTTCGGCGGTGAGGAGTTCACCGTGGTGCTGCCCGGTACCCCGCTGTCCGGCGCCCGCCTGGTGGCCGAGAAGATCCGCCGCTCCATCGAGGGCCTGCACATCCCGCACCGGGACTCCGCCACGTCGGAGTGGCTGACCGTCAGCATCGGCATCGCCACGCTGGTGCCGGACCGGCCGGACCGCTACACCCAGATCATCGACGCCGCCGACCGCGGCCTGTACAACGCCAAGCGGCAAGGACGCAATCGCGTGATGGCGCGCACGGACGAGTGAATCAGTCCTCGTCCGCGCCGAACCAGTCCGGATTGCGCGCCCGTATGGGCTCGAACGACATGGTCAATTCCCTGAGGTGATGGCCCATGGCGGCCTGTGCCGCCTGCGGATCGCCATCGCGCAAAGCCTGGAAAATGGCCTGGTGCTGGTCGATCAGCATTTCCAGCGGAGACACTTCGGCCAGGCTGAGATAGCGGACGCGATCCATATTGGCCTTGATGTTCTCGATGGTCTGCCACACCGCCGGACAATCCGCGGCGCCGGCGATGGCCTGGTGAAAGGCGTCGTCCAGGTCCAGGAAAGCGGCGGTATCGTTGTCGCGGGCGGCGCGGCGCTGGCGATCCAGAAGCTCGGCCATGGCCGCCAGCTGCGGGGCGGTGACGCGCTGCGCAGCGCGGCCGGCGACGGCCACTTCGACGGCTTCGCGGATAAAGCGGCCGTCCTCCACACGCTTGGGCGAGATTTTCATCACGAAGGTGCCGCGCTGGGGCAGTACCCGCACCAGGCCGGCCTCGCCCAGCTTGATGAAGGCCTCCCGCACCGGCTGGCGCGATACGCCGAAGTGCTCGGACACGTCTTTCTCCGAGAGCGGCGATCCCGGCGGGAACGTGCCCTTGACGATGGCCTCCCGCAGCATCCGGTATATCCGCTGGTTCACCGGCCCCTGCGTATCCGCCGGCAGCGCCGCCAGCCCACCGCCCGCCTTGTTGCGCGCCACTCCCATGGGCCTGTCCTCGTTCGTCGTCCCTCGTTTCGTCGTTCCGCAAGGCCCGAGTATATCGTCCGTGCCGGGCTGCATTCGCGGTGTTGCCAGCGATGGCCCCTTACCAGTTCCACAAGGTGCCGTCCTGCAGGCGTGCCACCGGCAGATAGGCCGGGTCGTAGGGATACCTGGCGGCCAGTTTCTCGTCGATATCCACGCCCAACCCGGGAGCGTCCCCGGGATGCATCGTGCCGTTGCTGAATTCCCATGCATGGGGGAATACCTCCAGGGCTTCCGGCGGATAGCCCATATATTCCTGGACACCGAAGTTGGGTACCCAAAGATCGAAGTGCAAGGCCGCGCCCATGCACACCGGCGAAAGGTCGGATGGACCGTGGCAGCCGGTGCGCACCTGGTGCAGCGAGGCGAAATCGGCAATACGGCGCAGGTGGGTGATGCCGCCCGCATGCGTCAGCGTGGCGCGGATGTAGTCGATCAGCTGTTCCTCGATCAGTTGCTTGCAATCCCAGATGCTGTTGAAGATTTCGCCGACGGCGACGGGCGTCACGGTATGGCGCCGGATCAGGCGGAAGGCTTCCTGGTTTTCCGCCGGCGTGGGATCTTCCATCCAGAACAAGCGATAGGGTTCGACCGACTTGCCCAGCCGGGCGGCCTCGATCGGCGTCAGGCGGTGGTGCACGTCATGCAGCAGATGGGTGTCGAAGCCGAAGCGTTCGCGCACCGCCTCGAATAGCCTGGGGATGAAGTCCAGGTACTTTTCGCTGGACCAGGATTGTTCCTCCGGCCAGCCCTTGGTGGCGGGTTCGTAGGCGCCGCCGTGCCTGGTCACGCCGTAAACGGATTTCATGCCGGGCACGCCGCATTGGACGCGGATGGCCTGGTAGCCCTGGTCCACGTGCTCCGCGTACTTGTCCAGCGCCTCCGGCAGGTCGCGCCCGGTCGCATGCCCATACACCATCACGCGTTCGCGCGAGGCGCCGCCCAGCAACTGGTACAGCGGCATGCCGGCCATCTTGGCCTTGATGTCCCACAGCGCCACATCGACCGCTGCGATGGCCGACATCGTCACCGGCCCGCGGCGCCAATACGCGCCCTTGTACAAATATTGCCAGGTATCTTCGATCATGCGGGGATCGCGGCCGATCAGCAGCGGGCACACATGGTCTTTCAGGTACGAGGCCGCGGCCAGCTCACGACCGTTCAGCGTGGCGTCGCCCACGCCATGCAGCCCTTGGTCCGTGACCAGTTTCAGGGTGACGAAGTTGCGGCCGGGGCAGGTGACGATCACCTCGGCATGGGTAATTTTCATGGCGGCTCCGACTTGCCGAACTTGATCTTGGATACTACCATACCAGTTATGACATCGCCTCTGCCCCGGCCCACGCCCGACCGCCTCCCCGGCCTGGGCGCCTACCTGCCCGCCCCGCCCTGGACCGAGCCGCGCATCGGCATCGTGCATCTGGGATTGGGCAACTTCCATCGCGCGCACCAGGCGATGTACACCGAGGACGCCATGCTGGCCGCCGGTGGCGACTGGGGCATCTGCGGCGTGTCGCTGCGGCGCCCGGATACGCGCGACGCGCTGGCGCCGCAGGACTACCTGTACAGCGTACTGGTGCGGGATGCGCGCGCCGAACGGGTGCGCGTGGTGCGTTCGCTGCGGCGGATACTGGTGGCATCGGAAGAACCGGACGCCGTGCTGGCTGCCCTGGGCGATCCGCACGTCCGGATCGTGACGCTGACCGTCACAGAGAAAGGGTATTGCCTCGATTCAGGCACGGGCGGCCTGGACCTCCACCACCCGCTCATCGCCCGCGACCTGGACGATCCGGCGCACCCCCAAAGCGTGCCGGGCTATCTGGTGGCGGCCCTGCGCGCGCGCCGCGCCGATCCGTTTACCGTGCTGTCCTGCGACAACCTCGCGCACAACGGCGCGGCGCTGCGCCGGGCGGTAACGGAGTACGCGCGCGCGCTGGACCCCGAACTGGCCGACTGGATCGCCCGGAACGTAGCCTTCCCCTCGACCATGGTGGACCGCATCGTGCCGGCCACCACCGATGCCGACCGCCAGGACGCGGCCCGCGTGCTGGGCTGCGCGGATGCGTGGCCGGTACCGACGGAAAGCTTCCGGACATGGGTCATCGAAGACCGGTTCCCGGGCGGGCGCCCCGCCTGGGAACGGGCCGGCGCGCTCATGGTGGAAGACGTCACGCCCTATGAAACGGCCAAGCTGCGCATGCTCAATGGCATTCATTCGACCCTGGCCTATCTGGCGCTGCTGGCGGGCCTGCAGACCGTGGACCAGGCCGTCGGCCAGCCGGACCTGCGAGCGCTGCTGTACCGCACCATGACCGACGACATCGCGCCCACCCTGACGGTACCCGCCAGCTTCGACCGCGCACGCTACCGCGACGAACTGCTGGCACGCTTCGCCAACCCCGCGCTGAAGCACCGGTGCATACAGATCGCCATGGACGGCAGCCAGAAACTGCCGCCTCGACTGCTGGGCACCCTATCGGATCGCCTGCGCAACGGCCATGCGGTGGACCGGCTTGCGCTGGGCATCGCCGCATGGATGCGCTTCCTGTCGGGGCAGTCGGAAAGCGGCGCGCCGCTGGAGCTGAACGACCCCATGGCGGCGCGCCTGCGCGCCCTGGCGATGCCGGGCGCAAGCGCCAGCGTGGACGCCCTGCTCGGCATACGCGAGATATTCCCCGCCCCGCTGGCGGCGGACGTCCGGTTTACGGCGGCGGTGCGGCGTGCCTACGAGGCGCTGGCCAGCCAGGGCGCGCTGGCGACTGCGCGCCGCTACGCGGCGCTGTAGCGGCGCCGCGCGCTACAGGAAGCGATCGAGCAGTTTGCGGCTGTGCTTGTCCAGCGCGCGCATATCGCCGACCAGGTAATGGATTCCGTGGCTGTCGGCGATCAACAGCGCCTGGCCGCCCAATCGCCTTATGTCTTCCTCGCCACGCAGCACCAGCGAGGTCGCGCCACGGTCGGTCTGGACATTCCAGGTGCAGGGAGTCGCATAGCCGGACACCGCCACGATGCGCTGGATGCGCGGCATGAATTCGCGCGCCGTCAACGCCTCCTGCACCAGCACCCGCATGCCATGCGGCAGGTCGTCCACGCGGTCGATCCAGGCCACCTCGTGGCCAGCCGGATCCACCAGGGAACAGCCGCCTTCCGGTGCCGATATGGGAAAGGCCCGCACCGGCACGATACCGTCGATGGTCGTGCCATCGGCGCCCACATACACCAGCCGGCCATGGGCATTGCGCTGCAGCCGGAAATCAGGCTTCGGCGACGAGATCGTCATCGTCATCCTCCTCGTCGCCCCGCACTTCCGCGTCCACCTCCGCCTGCCGCGCCTGCGCCTGGTACAGCGCGTGATACGCGCCGCCGACGGCCATCAGCTGCTCGTGATTACCCTGTTCGACGATGCGGCCGCGGTCCAGGACCACCAGCCTGTCGGCCTTGCGCAGCGTGCTGAGCCGGTGCGCGATGGCGATGGTCGTGCGGCCCCGCACCAGGTTGTCCAGGGCCTTCTGGATTTCTTTCTCCGTCGCGGTATCCACGGACGACGTGGCTTCGTCGAGGATCAGGATGCGCGGGTCGATCAGCAGCGCGCGGGCAATGGAAATGCGTTGGCGCTCGCCGCCCGACAGGGCCTGGCCCCGCTCGCCGACCAGCGAATCGTAGCCGTGCGGCAGCCGCAGGATGAATTCGTGCGCATGCGCCGCGCGCGCCGCCGCGATGATCTCTTCGCGCGTGGCCTCCGGCTTGCCGTAGGCGATGTTTTCGGCGATCGTGCCGAAGAACAGGAATGGCTCCTGCAGCACCAGGCCGATGTTGCGCCGGTATTGCGCGATACCCATCGTGCGGATGTCGATGCCATCGACCAGGATCGCGCCTTCGGTCACATCGTAGAAGCGGCAGATCAGGTTGATCAGGGTACTCTTGCCCGAACCGCTGTGGCCGACCAGGCCTACCATCGTGCCGGGTTCGATGGTCAGGTCCAGGCCATGCATGACGGACCGGTTGCCATAACGAAAACCCACGTCGCGCATTTCGATGCGGCCGCGCACCCGCCCGATCTGCACCGGATTGCGCGGCTCCGGCACGCTGGATACGTGGTCCAGGATATCGAAAATGCGCTTGGCCCCCGCCGCCGCTTTTTGCGTCACCGAGACGATGCGGCTCATCGAATCCAGGCGGGTATAGAAGCGGCCGATATACGCCAGGAACGCCGCAAGCACGCCGACCGTGATTTCGTGCCGGGAAACCTGCCAGATACCGTAGATCCACACCACCAGCAGGCCGATCTCGGTCAGCAGCGTCACCGTGGGCGAGAAAAGCGCCCACACCGTATTGACCCTGTCATTGACGTCCAGGTTGCGCTGATTGGCCTCGCGAAAGCGGCGCACTTCGCGCTTTTCCTGGGCGAAGGCCTTGACCACCCGTATGCCCGGGATCGTGTCGGCGAGCACATTGGTGATTTCCGACCACACCCGGTCCACTTTCTCGAAACCGTGGCGCAGACGGTCGCGGACGGCGTGGATCATCCAGGCGATGAAGGGCAGCGGCACCAGCGTCACCAGCGCCAGCCAGGGATTGATGGTGATCAGGATGATGGCCGTCATCAGGATCATCAGCACGTCGGTCGCGAAGTCCAGCAGGTGCACGGACAGGAAGATGCAGATGCGGTCGGTCTCGCTGCCGATGCGCGCGATCAGGTCCCCGGTGCGCTTGCCGCCGAAATACGCCAGCGACAAATGATGCATGTGCTCGTAGGTGGTGGTGCGCAGGTCCGCCCCGATGCGCTCGCTGACCCAGGCCAGGATGTAGGTGCGGCCCCACCCCAGCCCCCAGGCCAGCAAGGCGGAGGCGAACAGGCCCGATAGGTACATCACCACCCGCTCGTTGTCGATGGGCGCCCCGTTCTGGAAGGGAATCAGCACCTCGTCCATGAGCGGCATGGTCAGATACGGCGCCACCAGGGTGGCTGCCGTGGCCAGCAGCGTCAATACGAAGCCGATGATCAGCGGCACCTGGTACGGCACGGCGAAACGCCACAGGCGCAGCAGGGCCCAGGTGGCGGGCGGTTCGCGCGGCGGCGGATTGCAGACGGGGCAGGCGTCCTGCTCTGCAGTAAGGGGCTCCAGGCAGGTCGCGCAGAGCCGGTCGCGCGATTCGGCCAGGCCCGGCACGCCGCGCAGGCGATCCCGTTGGCGCTCATAGGCGTCCCGCAACCGCAATGCGGCCGGATTCCGTCCCAGCGTGTAGCGCCAGACGGCGAGGCGCGCGTCCGGACCGTGCAATTCCAGCGTCCCGACGCCGGCATGGTCCGAGACCGTTACGTTGTCCGTCGCTTCGTAAGGCCAGCGGCGCCATTGGTCCTGGCCGGGCTCGCGCGCGACGATGTTGCGGTCGGTGACGAAGACGAGGCCGTTGCGGAACTTCAGCGCCGCGTCCAGGTCTAGCGGCAGCCAGGCAAGCAATGTCTCGCCCTCACCCAGCTGGGCGACCATGTCGGCGTGCCAGTCGGCTGGCAGGACGGCTCCATCCGGGACGAAGTCTAAAACGGGTTTCTTCATGGAAAACGTATTCACAGCCGCGGCGAAACCAGCAGACCGGGACCCCGATTTCGGCGCGAAGCTGAAAACGTGTTCCTTCCTTGCAACATACCGGACGTCATGGATAGAATCGGCGTCGCCGCCTTCTTACCGATATTTCTATAATCGGCGGCATATACAGAGCATCCTGGCACCGACGAAACGCGCACCGTATACCTACACGGGATAACCCACGAACCGCCCAAAGCCCAGGAATTTCTTCCGTTCGCCATCGGAATTTTCGGCAAATTAGAACATGAAAAAGAAAGACATTGAATTTCTCGATGTCGTGGCTTTGCGCGGCCCGAACATCTGGACCTATCGACCCGTATTGGAAGCCTGGGTGGATATCGGCGAACTGGAGGATTATCCCTCCAACACCATTCCCGGCTTTTACGAGCGTCTGTCGACGTGGCTGCCGACACTGATCGAACACCGATGCAGCCCCGGCGTGCGCGGAGGCTTCCTGCAACGCTTGCGCGAAGGCACCTGGCCGGCGCATATCCTGGAGCACGTCACGCTGGAACTGCAGAATCTGGCGGGCCTGCCCGGCGGTTTCGGCAAGGCCCGGGAAACCGCCGTGCGCGGGGTCTACAAGGTTATCGTGCGCGCCTGGCAGGAAGACGTCACCCGCGCCGCGCTGGGCGAGGCGCGCGACCTGGTCATGGCCGCCATGGAAGACCGCCCCTTCGACGTCCCGGCCACGATCGAGCGCTTGCGCGACATGGTGGACCGCCATTGCCTGGGCCCCAGCACGGGGTGCATCGTCGACGCCGCGGACGACCGCGATATTCCCTATATCCGCCTGTTCGAAGGCAATCTCGTACAAATGGGATACGGCGCGCGCCAGCGCCGTATCTGGACGGCCGAAACCGACCGCACCAGCGCGATCGCCGAAGGCATCTCGCGCGACAAGGACCTGACCAAGCGCCTGCTCGCCGAATGCGGCGTGCCGGTGCCCGAGGGACGGCTGGTCGAATCGCAGGAAGAAGCCTGGGAAGCCGCGCAGGACATCGGCCTGCCGGTGGTCGTCAAACCCTATGACGGCAATCACGGCCGCGGGGTCTTTACCAACCTGAACAGCTACGAAGAGGTCAAGGCAGCCTACGCCGTCGCCCAGGACGAAGGCAGTGGCGTGCTGGTGGAACGCTTCGTCACCGGCAACGAACATCGCCTGCTGGTCGTGGGGGACCGCATGGTCGCCGCCGCGCGCGGCGAACCGGCCTGGATCGTCGGCGACGGCGCGCATACCGTCGAAGACCTGATCGAATTGCAGATCAATACGGATCCAAGGCGCGGCAGCGGCGAGGACTGCCCGCTGAACAAGGTCAGGCTGGATTCCGCCGCGCGCCTGGAAATCGCCCGACAGGGCCTGGCCGCGGACGGCGTGCCCGCCGCGGGACGAAAAGTATTGATCCAGCGCAACGGCAACGTGGCCTTCGACGTCACGGACCAGGTGCATCCCGAGGTGGCCCACGCGGTGACGCTGGCCGCCCGCATCGTCGGCCTGGACGTGGCCGGCGTGGATCTGGTGGCGCAGGACATTTCGCGGCCCCTGGAAGAACAGCGCGGCGCCATTGTGGAAGTCAACGCGGGTCCGGGCCTGCTTATGCACCTGAAACCCGCCGACGGCCCGCCTCGGCCGGTGGGCAAGGCCATCATCGACCACCTGTTCCCCGACGGCGACGACGGCCGCATACCGGTCGTCGGCGTCACGGGCACCAACGGCAAGACCGTCGTGGCACGGCTGACGGCACGCCTGCTCCAGCTGTGGGGCCGGCATGTCGGCCTGGCCTGCAGCGAAGGCCTGTACTTCGACCAGCGCCAGGTCGAACGCGGCGATCGCGGCGACTGGGCCTCGGGCCGGCGCATACTGATGAACCGCTCCATCGATGCGGCGGTCATCGAAAACAGCAGTACGGTCATTCTGCGTCAGGGCCTGGCCTACGACCGCTGCCAGGTGGGCATCGTGACCAACATCGACGAAGGCGACCATCTGGGCGAGCACGACATCCGCGACCTGGATGGCATGGACAACGTCCTGCGCACTCAGGTCGACGTGGTGCTGCCCACCGGCACCGCGGTGCTGAATGCCCGCGACGAGCGCGTCGTCCAGATGGCCAGCCTGTGCGACGGCGACGTGGTGTTTTTCGGACTGGACCCCCGCCTTCCAGCGATCGCGTCGCATGTCGCATTGGGCAAGCGCGCGGTATTCGTGCGCGACGGCCACGTGGTACTGGCCGAGGGCAACCGCGAACAGCGCGTCAGCGAAGTATCGGCCCTGCCGCTGACCGCGGGCGGGCGCGTCGACTTCCAGGTCGAGAACGTCCTGGCGGCGGTCGGTGCCGCGTGGGCCCTGGGAGGGCCGGCCAACATCATTCGCGTCGGCGTGGAAACCTTCGATGCCGATCGCGCCGATGCCCCCTGGCAATTCACGGCGATCGAACACAAGGGCGCGACAGTGGTGGTGGACGGCGCGCACAACGTGTCGGCGTTGCGGGCCCTGGTCGCCGCCGCGGAGCGCTTCCCGGCCCGGCGGCGCCGCATCGTCTATGGCGCGGGCAAGGACCGCCGCGACCAGGATCTGCTGGACCAGGGCGCCCTGCTCGGCGACGCCTTCGACCAGTTGGTCCTTTACGACGACACCACCGTATCCTCGCATCGTCCGGCCGGGCAGGCGCGCGGCCTGTTGCGGGCCGGCGCCCAGCAAGGCGCCCGCGCGACCGCCATCGTGGACCAGCCCGACCATGCCACCGCCGTGCGCACGGTACTCGACAGCGTGCGTCCGGGCGATTTCGTCATCATGCAATGCAACGAGGGCGGCGCCGAACCCACGCTCGATTTGCTGCGCCACTGGATCGAGCAGAACTGAGGACTATGCCGCCGCCGTCACGGCGCACCGGCCGACAGGAACACAGCATGGAAGTCTCCCGCATACGCGCTCTGCGCGGCCCCAACCTGTGGAGCCGCAACACCGCCATCGAGGCCATCGTCGCTTGCGACGACGTCGAATGCTCGATCGATCTGTTGCCCGACCTGGAACCGCGCCTGCGCGCGCGCTTCCCGCAACTGGGCCTGCTGCGCCCGGAAGGCCACGAGGGCACCGTCGCGTTGGCACACGTACTGGAACACGTCGCGCTGCTGCTGCAGGCGCATGCCGGCTGCCCCGTCACCTTCAGCCGTACCGCCGCCACCATCGAGCCGGGCGTGTTCCAGGTTGTCGTCGAATACAGCGAAGAACCCGTCGGACGCCTCGCCCTGGAGCTTGCCGAAAAGCTGTGCCTGGCCGCGCGTCAGGATACCCCTTTCGACCTGGCCGACGCCTTGCACCGGCTGCGCGAACTGGACGAGGACATCCGCTTGGGACCCAGCACCGGCTCTATCGTCCACGCGGCGGTCGCACGCAATATCCCGTACCGGCGCCTGACGCAGGGCAGCATGGTGCAGTTCGGCTGGGGATCCCGGCAACGCCGCATCCAGGCCGCCGAGACCGACCGGACCAATGCCATTTCCGAGGCCATCGCGCAGGACAAGGACCTGACCAAGATGCTGCTGGATGCCGCCGGGGTGCCGGTGCCGTTCGGCCGCACCGCGTCCAGCGCCGAAGACGCCTGGGCCGCCGCGCAGGAACTGGGCGGCCCGGTGGTCGTCAAGCCTCGCGACGGTAGCCAGGGCCGCGGCGTCGCGGTCAACATCGAAACCCGCGAGCGCGTCATGACCGCCTATGCGGCCGCCGCGGAAATCAGCCGCGACGTCATCGTCGAGCGCTATATTCCCGGCCATGATTTCCGCCTGCTTGTCGTCGGCGATAGCCTGGTAGCTGCGGCGCGCCGCGATCCGCCGCAGGTCTCCGGCGACGGCGTGCATACCGTGCGCCAGCTCATCGAACAGGTCAACCAGGATCCGCTGCGCGGCGACGGCCATGCGACATCGCTGACCAAGATACGCATCGATGACATCGCCGTCGCCACGCTGGCCAAGCAGGGCTACGACGTGGACTCCATACCGCCGACCGGCGCCCGCGTGGTGCTGCGCAACAACGCCAACCTGAGCACCGGCGGATCGGCCACCGACGTCACCGACGAAGTACACCCCGAACTGGCTGCGCGCGCCGTGACCGCCGCGCGAATGATTGGACTGGACCTGTGCGGTGTGGACGTCGTCGCCGAAACCATGCACCTGCCGCTGGAGGAACAGCGCGGTGCCATCGTCGAAATCAACGCCGCCCCGGGCCTGCGCATGCACCTGACGCCCTCCTTCGGCAAAGGGCGCGCGGTAGGTGAAGCGATCATCGCCAATATGTTCGCCGACGGCGACGACGGGCGCATCCCCGTGGTTGCCGTGGCCGGAACGAACGGCAAGACGACGACGGTGCGCCTGACCGCCCACCTGATCGGCCAGGACGGCACACGCGTCGGCATGACGAATTCGGACGGCGTGTACATTGGCGCGCGGCGCATCGATACGGGCGACTGCAGCGGCCCGCGCAGCGCGCGCAGCGTGCTGGCGCACCCGGATGTCGACGCCGCCGTGCTGGAAACCGCCCGCGGCGGCATCCTGCGCGAAGGCCTGGCGTTCGACCGCTGCAACGTCGCGGTGGTCACCAATATCGGCATGGGCGATCACCTGGGATTGGGCTATATCAGCACCGTCGAGGACCTGGCCGTCGTCAAGCGGGTCATCGTGCAGTACGTGCAACCGGCCGGCTACGCCGTCCTCAACGCGGGCGACCCCATCGTCGCGGAGATGGCGGCCAGTTGTCCGGGCGGCATCGTCTTCTTCGCGCTGGACGGCCAGAATCCGCGCATGACCACGCACCGGGCGCAGGGCGGCCGGGTGGTTTACCGCAACGGCGACCACCTGGTGGCGGCGCAAGGCTCTCAAGAGGAACGCATCGCGCTGGCCGATATCCCCCTGACGCGCGGCGGCAGCATCGCGTTCCAGATAGAAAACGCAATGGCCGCCGTCGGCGCGGCCTGGGCCCTGGATACGCCGTGGGCAAATATTCGCCGCGGCCTGAAGACCTTCATCAACGATGCCGCGACCGCCCCGGGCCGCTTCAATGTATTCGATTACGGCGGCGCCACCATCATCGCCGACTATGGACACAATCCCGATGCCATCGGTGCGCTGGTACAGGCCGTGGAAGCCATGCCGGCGGTGCGCCGGTCGGTGGTGATCAGCGGGGCCGGCGACCGCCGCGACGAAGATATCCGCCGGCAGACCGAGCTCCTGGGCGAGGCCTTCGACGAAGTGCTGCTGTACGAGGACCAGTGCCAACGGGGCCGCGCCGATGGCGAAGTCATCGCCCTGCTGCGCGAAGGCCTGCGCAATGCCAGCCGCACGACCTATTCCACCGAGATCAACGGTGAATTCGTGGCCATCGACGCGGCGCTGGCACGCCTGCAGGCCGGCGACCTCTGCCTGATCCTGGTCGACCAGGTTGAAGAGGCGCTGGCGCATATCGCCAGGCGCGTGGCCGAGGCCGCTGCCATCGCATGACCGCTGTTACCCGTGTCCGTCAAAACCCGGCCAAGGGTTGCGCAGTTGTAACAGCGGTGCCGCCATGCGGCTGATAACGGCAACAGCGCAAGGCTGTTTACATTTGCCCACATCCTCGTTTGACCCCGCTTGCGCGGGACACGTAGCGTAGTGCTAACCCGAACGCCCGGCCACACCGGCCCGGCATCGAGGCCACCGTCCGGGCCGCCCCGCGAGCCCGGCGCTTTTCCGAATCGGGAGGCACACCATGCTGTACTACGCCGCTGTTTTCTTCGTTATCGCCATCATCGCAGCCGTACTGGGCTTTGGCGGCATTGCCGCCGGCGCCGCCGGCATCGCGAAAATCCTCTTCATCGTTTTCCTCGTCCTGGCGCTTCTGTCCGTCCTGGGCGGCGTATTCCGACGATAACGCCGGCATACGGCTTACCCCCCAACTGAACAAGGAGAAACGCCTATGCGTACCCGCCAGCTCATCATCGGTGCCATCCTGGGCCTGAGCGCCGCCCTGCCAGCCGCCCACGCCGCGGACAACGCCACGGGCGGCAAGCCCAAGCAATCCGTGGGTGAATACGCCTCGGACACCGTGGTCACCACCAAGGTAAAGGCCGCCATCGTCGCCGACAAGTCGCTGAGCGCGCTGGACATCGCGGTCGAAACCAATAATGGCGTCGTCACGTTGACGGGCACGGTAGCGTCCGCCGCGCAAAGCGACGAGGCCACGCATGCGGCGCGCGGCGTCGAAGGCGTCAAGCAGGTGAAGAACAATCTGAAGGTCGATCCGACGAAGGCCAAGAAGTAAATGCCGGGAAGGCGATGAACGGTCGCCGCCGCCCGCTCGTCGCGCCCGGTTCCTGGACGCTCCAGGTCGGGCGACGGAGACGCGGTATACGCCGATGGCAAGGGCGCTGCCGCTTCCCGGCGCGGACTTTACTCCGGACACGTAATAGAGGTTATTGACCCGGTCCGCCCATGCCGACGGCAGCGAAACGACCTCGTTGCCGCGGGGCGGGTTGCCCTCGACGGCGAGCGGTGTATTGGTCGCCACATCAATGGCCAGGACCGGCGAAGGACGAGGGGGTGACGAGCGCTCCGGGCCCAACAGGTATAGCAGCCCCAGGTTTCCATCCACCGCCGATGGCGTACAGCTTCTCGTAGTGAAACCCGATTCGCCGCTGCATCATGGGATCCGTTGGATCGCCGTCCACCATGCTCTTATAGAAAAACACTTCCGCCGGCATGCCTTCGTAGTAATAGACGGCCGGGTTTGCCGAATCTTTCGCCGCGACGGCAAAGAAGGCATTCCGGTCGCCGATCGGGTCCTTGGTGAAACCGTAGATCACCCCGTCGCGGGTGGCGAACGCCACCCGCCCGCCACTTACGCCGCAGGCCGCGTCCACCGACGGGCCGGAGGGCCATGTCGATGGATTTTCCGGCGACAACGGCGGCGCCTGGACTATCGTGAATTTCTTCGAACCACCGGAATTTTCCAGGCCGGCGATCCCCAAACCGGCCCCCCAAAACCTGCCCGACCAGCGCGGCCGAAACATAGTTGGAATCCGCGGACGGCACGATCCCGTCCAGGAAGCAGGTAGGCAATACACCGTTGGACAGGCCGACCGGAATCGCGATACGCGCGAGTTCTTCGAAATGAGCGTGTCTTCGCGTCTCGTCGTGCATCGTGCCCTCCGGCGGCTTCGGTGGACATCGGAATGCGCGCTCGAATTCGATTCAGCGAGGCACGCCTGCGATATCGGTCTAGCGAAGATAGCAAGCACGCTCGATACAGGCGTTTTAAAGTGCGCTTTTTCTTTTGAAATGAAGGAAAGCGCAGGGTCATGCCCCGACGCCGGGCCTCAAGGCAGCGTGATGGTCCCGCTGCCCAGCTCCAGCACCTGCCCGGATACGCGGACTTGCCCATCGACGGTGACCTCCAGCCCCAGGAAGCAGGGCCGACCCGCTTGCTCGCCTTGCGCGACGCGCAACCGCGCCGGCAAGGGACGGCCGGTCGCGGCGCACCACCCGCCCAGGTTGGCGCAGGCCGAGCCGGTGCCCGGGTCTTCTACCACGCCGCCGGTCGATGAGATGAAAAAATAGCGGGCGAGCACGCGCTGGATACCCTGCCCACCGTTCGTGTCATCCGCGGCATCGCCGGCGCTGCCCTCGAACGCGAAGACATAGGCGGCGCGACGGCCCCCTTTGTTGGGCTCCCATTCAGCCAGCCGCGCCGCGTCAGGCCTGGCGCGACGCACGGCATCGGCGGATTCCAGCGGCACCAACAATTGGTGCGCGCCGGTATCCAGCCACAATGGTTCGGACAGCAGGTCCTGCTCGCCCAATCCAAGCTGGGCCGCAATGGCGGCGGCCGGCAAGGCAGGCCGGCGAACTTCCGGCGTGCTGCCGCCAGGGGCCGTCAGCGTCCAGGTATTGTCCCGCGCCTGTACCGGCACGAGCCCCGCCCGCATTTCCAGCGTCAGGCTGTCGCCCGCACCGGTCAGCGCGCGCACCACCTGCGAGGCACCCAGAGTGGGATGGCCGGCGAAAGGCATTTCGAAGTCCGGCGTGAAAATCCGCACACGGGCGGTGGCCGACGACGAAGGCAGGATGAAGGTCGTTTCGGAAAGATTGAACTGCAGCGCGAGTGCCTGCATTTCGGCATCGCTCAGGCCACTGCCATCCTCGAATACGCACAGGGGATTGCCGCCGAAAGTGCTTTCGGCGAAGACATTCAGTAGACGATAGCGGTACGTTCTCATCCGTGCATGTTACAGCAGGCCCCAGGGCCCGCCGCGCCGGCCCGGCGTCGCCGGCAAGGCGGGTTACCAGGCCACGAAAAGCAGCAGCCAAGCAATGCAGAACGGCACCAGCCCGGCCGCGAACAGCAACCACGCGGCCAGCTTGCGCCCCGTGGACTGCGTACGCTGCCCCATGACGCGCCACGCTAGCCGCAGCGTCCAGGCCACCGCCAGGCTCAGTAGCGTAAAGCGCACGGGGTTGGCCCAGAGCGCCCGCACGCCCTCGTGCTTGAGCAGCGTAATGGTGGTGGCGGACAGGCCCAGGAAGACGCCGATACCGGCGGCCGGTATCAGCGGCTGCGCCAGCTTGTGCAGGCCGGCCCCGCCCCAGGCGGTACGTCCCGGCACGGCCGGCAACACGCGATCGGCCAGCCACAGCCCGGCGTAGAGCGCACCGCCCACGACCACCGTGGTGGCGGCGATGAAAAACAGGATGCAGGCACCATCCAGCCAGGAGAACGTATCGTTGACGTCCGGATAATGCGTCAGGATGAACCAGGGCGCGTTGTCCAGCAGCGGCCACATGATGTCCTTGTCGATCAGCCAGGTGGCGGCCGCCTGCTTCACGGTCACGAACCAGGGGCTGGAGCTCCAGAGGAAGGCGCCGATGGCGATGCCCATCATGCCGAAGACCACCAGCGCGGTCTGCCAGGCGTCGCCCCCGGCCACGTCGACGATCTCGGCCTCGGGCGAGCGTGGCGTCAGCGCGATGGCGCCACGATAGCCGCTGCAGCGTCCGCACATATGGCAGTCCGCCGCGCCCTTCATGTGGCGCAGCGGCACCAGGGGCGCGCAATTGACCGCCTGGATCCGGATAACAGGATGCCGCCAGGCCTGTTCGTCGACCTTGAAATGCCAGGGCGCGAGCTTGGCCAGCAGATTGAAGACGCCGTTGACCGGACACAGGTATTTGCACCAGACGCGCTTGCTGCGGCCGTAACGCCAGCCCACCACCATCGCGGCCGCGGTCGAGCCGCCCAGCACCGCCAGGACCGCCAGCGGATACTGGTACACACTGACCAACTGGCCGTAGATGGTCGTCAGGGCGAATGCCACGAAGGGCCAGCCGCCCCACCGCATCCAGCGGGGAATCGCCAGGCCCTTGCCGCGTTCGCTGGCCCATTCGGTCAGCATGCCTTCAGGGCAGAACAGGCCGCACCACGCCCGGCCCATGATAGGCATGGACACCAGCACGAAGGGCCACCATATACCCCAGAACGCGAACTGCGCGACCACCGTCAGGTTGTTGAACACCGACGCGGTGTTGTTCGGCAGGGGCATCACTGCCGGTACGATCAGCAGGAATGCATACAAAGCAACAATGCCCCATTGCAGCTTGCGCAGCAAAGGGGCATGGTCACGGAGGAAATCGGCCACGCGGACGGTTGCCCGCGCCACAGCTACAGCCATCGGTTCATCACCTTTACAGAGACTCCGCCTCGGGCCCTCAACGCGCGCTGGCCGATGCCGAGGCAGCGGCGGCGCGCGGCGCCGCCGGACCGGCACGCCGCAACAGCGCCCACACCACGATCCAGTAGGCGATCCAGACCAGCACCGTGATCAGCGCCGGATACGCGCGATAGCCGGCGAAGTCGGCCAGGATTTTACCTATGCCGCTGCTGTCGTCGAGCAGCCAGCTGCTGTCCCAGATCGGGTCCACCAGCGGCGGCACCACGCCCAGCGATATCAGGTGGTCCAGGCCACCCACCAGCAGGGAGCCCGCCAGCAGCAGCAGCAGGATTTCCGTTACGCGGAAGAAGCGGCGCCAGGTGATCAGCTTGCCGCCCAGTTGCAGCAGCCAGAACGTCAACAGCGCCACCACGAAGCCCGCCAATCCGGCCAGCCCCAGCATCCAGCTGCTGGCGTTTTCCGCACCGGCCGAGACCGTGCCGTACAGGAATACAACCGTTTCGCTGCCTTCGCGCGCGACCGCGATCATCACCAGAATCAGCAGGCCCCACCAGTTGTCGTCGCGCACCGAATCGCGCGCACCGCTTTCCAGTTCGCCCTTCAGCGTGCGGCCGTGCTTCTTCATCCAGAAGACCATCTGCACGACCAGCACGCAGGCCACCAGCGCCATACCGGCCTGGAACCACTCCTGTCCTGTGTCGGACAGCCAGGACGAAACACCCAGCAGTACCAGCGCCAGCGCGACAGCCAGTCCCAGGCCAACCGCCACGCCGCCCCACAGATAGGGCAGGCCGCGCCGGCCTTCCGGGGAGGCGCGCAGCCAGGAATACAGGATGCCCACGACCAGCAAGGCTTCGACGGATTCGCGCCAAACGATAAAAGAGACCTGTTCCATGACACCGCCGGGGGCGCTTATGCGCCCCATTCAATCCTTGGGTTTAACGACCAGCGTGCCTTTGACGTTCTGGTGAAAGTCGTCAAAGAAGGGGTACTCGCCCGGCCGCGAAATGGTGATCACGACGAAGGATTTCACGCCGGGTCCCAATACTTTTTCCTTGCGCAGCGGGATGCTTTCGAATTCCACCGGCTCCTTGCTTTCGTTGATCAGCTCGATCTTGAAGCGCCCGGCCGGCACTTCCAGCCGCACGGGTTCGAAGGTGCCGTCCGGCTTGAAGGTCAGCTGGAACGTCGGCAACTCGTCGGCGCGGGTCGGGCCCGCGGCCAACGTCAGCGCCAGCGCGAGCGCCGGCAACCCTGCGCGGGCCAGGTACCTCATCAATAGCCACCCTTCTTGCCGGTGCCGGCGTAGACGAATTCATAGTCGAGCTCGAAGGGCGCGAACCAGGGCCCGACGCCCGTTTCCTTGTCGATATGGCGGCCGAAGTGGCTGTGCGAGTCCGCGGTCGGAGGGGAAATGAGGAACTTCAGCTTGTACTTGCCCGGTCCCTCCAGCTTGACGTTGTCGCCGTAGTGCGGACCATCGTTCGCGACCATGGGCATCAGCATGCCCTTCTGAACATTGTTGCTGCCCACCTTCTGCAATTCGAACTTGACCACCAGATAAGGCATCCATTCGCCTTCCGGAAACCCCGTGGGATTCTGGGCGGTGGCATGGATATCGGCTTCCAGGTGGATGTCCGAATCCTTGGCCGGCCGCATGACCCCCGGCGGATCCATCTCGATAGGCTGCAGATAGACGGCGCCGATTTCCATGCCGCCCTTTTCCGCAGGCTTGCCAATGGGATATTCAGCGGCTTGGGCGGCAGCGCAAAGGGCGAGGCCGGCGGCCAGGGCAAGAGCCTGTTTGATCATCGAGTGTTCCTTCCGGCGACTGCGCGCCGTCATGCGACCGTAAAGTTAAAAGGATAGGGAAAAGTAAGGATGAATGCAAACAAGAACTGTTTTCATACTAGCCGCTGAACGGCCCCACCCCTGGACGCGTTTCGCGGCGGCCCGGTTGCTGCCCAGGCCTGGCGCCGGCGCCGCCGCCGGCCAGCACGGTAGACCCCGTTCGCGGGACTGGGTTCCCTCGGGAAGGCCGGTACCTGCCCAGAAGGCGGGCGGCCGGACACGCCGGCAAGGCAAGTTGCCCGCGGCGACCCCGCGCGGCTAGGTCGCGGGTCGCCGTCGCGAGTCGCTAGGGAAAAGGGGACACGTGCGGAAGCGGGGGCGTTGAAGCTGCGTGTAAAGCGCCGCGATGCAAGCACGAACACCGCGCGCCAGCCACGCCCGCCGGGGATGCCCCAAGGGCATCCCCGGCGTTTACGGCTTCGCCTTCCTATTTGCCGCGATTGCCGGGGGTGGCGCCGGGAAAGGGGAAGGTAGAGAACATGGACCGGGTCTGGTCCTGCATCTTGTCCTGCATCTGCACGAACAGGTTCTTGCTCTGCTCGATGTAGCTGTTCATCATGTTCTGCATCATGGGGGCCTGGCCGTTCATGAACTGCGTCCAGGCCTCCGGGCCGAACTGGTTGCCATACAGGCCTTTGGACTGCTCAGCCATGCGTTCCTGGATCTCCATGAAGGCCTGGATATTCTTTTCCAGGTAGGAACCCATGATGCCTTGCATGGCATGTCCGTAGAAACGGATGATCTGCGCCAGCATGTTGGAAGAGAACATCGGCACGCCGCCGCCCTCTTCTTCCAGAATGATCTGCAGCAGGATGCTGCGCGTCAGGTCGTCGCCGCTCTTGGCGTCCACGACCTGGAAGGACTCGTTGGCCAGCACCAGTTGCTTGACATCCGCCAGGGTGATGTACGTGCTGGTCTGCGTATCGTACAAACGGCGGTTCGGGTACTTCTTGATCAGGCGCGTACTGGCGCCTGCTTGGGCTTGCGTCATGGTTGTCCCCTGCTCGGGTCGATCGTGTTGTACTTATGGATGTAATACCGATTGATACGGCCACCCGCGGCGCCTGAGCGATGGCCATATCTTAGTCCTGCTCGCGGCTGGAAAGCACCGGATCCGCCCGGACGCGGCGCGGGCGCCGGGTTCAATGCATATGCAAGCCGCCGTTCAACGAGAAATCCGCGCCCGTGGCAAAGCCCGATTGATCGGATGCGAGCCATGAGACCATGGACGCGATTTCCTCGGGCGTGCCCAGGCGCCGCACCGGAATAGTCGCGACGATTTTCTCCAGCACGTCCGGCCGGATGGCACGCACCATGTCCGTGCCGATATAGCCCGGCGATACCGTGTTTACCGTGACGCCCTTGCTCGCCACTTCCTGGGCCAAAGCCATGGTGAATCCATGGATGCCGGCCTTGGCGGTGGAATAGTTGGTCTGGCCGAATTGGCCTTTCTGTCCGTTGACGGAGCTGATGTTGATGATCCGGCCCCATTGACGGTCGACCATGTGGTCCAGCACCTGCTTGGTCACATTGAACACACCGTTCAGATTGGTGTCGATCACGGCGCGCCAGTCGTCCAGGGACATCTTGCGGAACAAGCCATCGCGCGTAATGCCGGCGTTGTTCACCAGCACATCCACGGTACCGTAGTCGGCACGCACTTTTTCGAATGCCTGTACGGTGGAATCCCAATCGGCGACGTTACCGACCGAGGCGTAAAACGTATAGCCCTGCGCCGCCTGTTCGTCCAGCCATTGCTGGTAATTGCGGCTGGGTCCGCAACCCGCGACCACGCGGAACCCGTCCTTGGCGAGACGCTGGCAGATACAAGTTCCTATGCCGCCCATGCCGCCCGTCACATATGCCAGTTTTCCGCTCATTGATGTTCTCCTGTGTGCTTGCGCACTCAATGTCCTGCTGTCGGTCCTGCGTGCCACTACATGGCTCTTACCTTTACATAGCGTCCCGGCGCGGGCTCGATGGGCGCGTACGCTGCGCTGCCCGCCCGCGCCGGCGCCGGGATCAGTCGGCCCGATTGGCCGGCCAACCACTCCGTCCAGTCGGGCCACCAGCTGCCCGGATGTTCCTGCGCGCTCGCCAGCCATGCCGCCGGATCGCCGGGCAGCTTGGCCGGCGATCCGGCGGGGGTTGCACCGGTGGTCCAGTAGCTGCGCCGTTTCTTCGCCGGCGGGTTGATGACGCCCGCGATATGTCCGGAAGCTCCCAGCACGAATCGCTGCGTGCCGCGCAACAACTGCGTGGAAGCATAAGCCGATGTCCACGGCACGATGTGATCTTCCCGTGAACCGAAGATATAGGCCGGCATGTCCAGGCTGGTCAGGTCCAGCGGCACGTCGGCCACGACACAGCGGCCGGGCACCTTCAGATTGTTCTCGAGATAAGTGTTGCGAAAATACCAGGCGAAGAACGGTCCCGGCAGATTGGTGCTGTCCGCGTTCCAGAACAACAGGTCGAAGGCCGGCGGCGTGCGGCCCTTCAGATAGTTGTCCACCACGTAATTCCACACCAGTTCGTTGGGACGCAGGAAGGAAAACGTGGTGGCCAGCTCGCGGCCGGACATCAGGCCGCCGCCGCCCAGTTGGCGTTCGCGCAGCAAGGCGTGGGTTTCGTCCACGAACACATCCAGTACACCGGTATCGCGGAAATCCAGCAAGGCGGTCAGCAGCGTCAAGGCGGCAACCGGCCTTTCGCCGCGCGCGTGCGCCAGGGCCAGCGCCGACGCCAGCAGCGTCCCGCCCACGCAGAAACCCAGCGCGTTTACCTGCTCCACGCCGGCGATCTCGCGCGCCACGCGCAAGGCGGGAAGGACGGCGTTCAGCAGGTAATCGTCCCACTGTGCCCGATCGACCCCGTCGCCGTCGGCGGATACGGGGTTGCGCCAGGACATCATGAAAACAGTGAAGCCCGCATCGACCGCGTGGCGTACGAAGGAATTCGCCGGCTGCAAGTCCAGGATGTAGAACTTGTTGATATTCGGCGGCACGATAACCAGGGGCCGCTCGTGCACCTTGGGCGTCGAAGGCGAATACTGGATCAACTGGAACAGCGGGTTCTCGAAGACCACCTGCCCGGGGGTCACGGCAACGTTGACGCCGATTTCGAACTGGCTTTCGTCGGTCTGCGTGATGCGGCCCTTGCGCAGGTCGTTCAGCAGATTGGCCATGCCTTCGTTCAGGGCCTTGCCGGCCGAGGCGAAGATGGATTCCTGCGCATCGGGATTAAAGGCCAGGAAGTTGGACGGCGCCATGGCGTCCAGCCACTGCATGATGGAAAACCGCAGCCGGTCGCGCAGCGGTTCGCTGACGCTGGCGGCGTCCACCATGCGCTGCATGGCACGGGCGGACAACAGATAGGCGTGTGCCATGGCCAGATGATGGGGGCTGCGCCGCCAGGCTTCGCCGGCGAACCGCTTATCCGCGGGCGGCTCCAGGCGCCCGGCGCGGGCATCGTCGGCCAGGCGCTGCCAGTCGCGGGAAAAGTCGGCCTGTATCTGCGCCAGGATATCCGGCGCGACACCCACTGGAACGGGCCATGCTGCGGATGGATGGGCAGTCAACTCGACACCTTGTTATGGTCGCTTTTCAAAAAGGATGGTGCATTGCGGTGCATGGAGTGTCAATGCGGGTATTCGCAGGGGGCGCGCCAACGCGTTCCCGGCGATGCGGCCTGCCGGTTGATCGCTCATTGCGGCGACAGCCAGGCCAGCATCGCCATCCGCCCCGTGCGGCCGTCGCGGCGATACGAGAAGAAGCGCTCGCGATCCGACACCGTGCAAAGCCCGCTGCGGTGCACCACGCCGACACCGGCGCGGGCCAGGCGCAGCGCGGCCAGGGCCGGCAGATCGGCCAGCCACTTGCCGGCCAGGCCCGCGCGCGGGACGAACAGCCCGGCCGCGTCCGGCCCGTCGGCGGCGAACGCGTCCAGCACGTCGGCGCCGACCTCGAACGCATCCGGACCGATACCGGGCCCGATCCACGCCCGCCATGCCGATGCCTCAGGGCACTTGCGCCGCAGGGCCTGCAAGGTATTTTCGAGGACACCGCCTGCCAGCCCCCGCCAGCCGGCATGCGCCACGCCCAGGACCTGGCCGCCGGCATCGGCAATAAGCACCGGCAGGCAGTCGGCCACCATGATGGCCAGCGGGCGGGCCGCGGCCGCGGTGACCGCGGCGTCCGCGGCCGGCTCTTCTTCCAGGGGGGCATCGGCATCGACGACCCGGGCGCCATGCACTTGCCGCAACCAGAGGGGATCGGCCGGAAGCACGGCCCGCACGCGGCGCCGGTTTTCCGCCACCGCTTCCGGCTGGTCGTCGGCGCGCAGGCCCAGGTTCAAGGTGTCATGCGGCGCCGTGCCCACGCCGCCGGCCCGGGTAGTGCAGAAATAGCGCACACCGGCCCATTGGGGGCCTGTCACCACGGGCAGGACGGTCGACTCGGCCCCGAAGGATGCGGATGCGGGAAAGTTCACGGGTTGCCCTCTCATGCGTCCCAGGCGATGGCCTGGCAGACGGTTGCCATGTCCGCCGGCACCGGCGCCTCGAACGACAGGGGGCCGCTGCCCGCCGGGTCCTCGAAGCGCAAGGCGCGCGCGTGCAACATCTGGCGCGTGGCCCCCGCCAGCGCCTTGCCACCATACAGGGTATCTCCCAGCAAAGGGTGCCCCAGGCTGGCCAGGTGGACGCGGATCTGGTGCGTACGGCCGGTTTCCAGGCGACACACGACACGGGAAACCCGCGCGCCATCGGCCAGGCCGCGGGCTACGGGCGTGTAATGCGTCACGGCATGCTTGGGGGCGATGGGACGGTCCACGCTCATGCGTACCGGCACGCGGGCGTCGCGGCCCAACGGCCGGTCCACCGTGCCGGGCCCGGCCACCTGGCCATGCACCAGCGCCACGTATTCGCGCCCCATGGTACGGGCTTGCAACTGGCGCACCAGATGGGTCTGCGCCTGTTCCGTGCGTGCCACGACGAGCAATCCGGAGGTGTCCTTGTCCAGGCGATGGACGATGCCCGCGCGCGCCACGCCGCGCAGCTCCGGGTAGCGGAACAATAAACCGTTGAGCAACGTGCCGCGCCAGTTGCCGGCGCCGGGATGCGTCACCAGGCCGGCCGGCTTGTCGACGACGACCCAGGCCGGACTGTCGGCGATGACGTGGAAATCCACCGGTTCCGGTTCGAACGCCATTGCGTCCGGCGCCGGCTGCTCCCAGACGGCGATGAGATCGCCGGGACCGACCGCCTGGCGGACCTTGGCGGGTGCGCCGTTCACCTGCACGTAGCCGGCCTCGATCCATCCCTGCAGGCGGCTGCGGGAATGCTCGGGCAGCAGCCCGGACAACACCTTGTCCAGCCGGTCGGCCTGGACGGTTTCCGGGACCCGCAGCGTTTGCGGTTCGTCATCGGAAGGGAGATCCGCGCTGGCGGCTAACTCGGACATGGAGACAAATCATATAATCGACGCAGCCAGCCATGCTAACACCAAGGAAATGACCGTCGTGACTCCCCGCGTTCCCGCCTCCCCGTTTGCCGCCCTCCGCCTCGGGTCGGTCGCGCGCCTGTGTCTGGCGCTCGCCTTTACCGCCCTCCTGGCAGCGTGCGGCACCAGCGGCGCCAAGTACGACAAAACCGCCAACTGGAGCGCGGAACAGCTCTACAACGACGCCAAGCAGGAAATGGATGCCGGCAACTGGAAAGACGCCCGCGAACGCCTGACGGCCGTCGAAAGCCGCTATCCCTTCGGTGTCTACGCCCAGCAGGCGCTGATCAACCTGGCCTACGTCAACTGGAAGGACGGCGAAAACGATCAGGCGCTGGCGGCCATCGACCGTTTCCAGCAGCTGTATCCGAATCATCCCGGCACCGACTACGTGCTCTACCTGAAGGGGCTGATCAATTTCACGCCGGCCAGCGCCTTCATGACCAACATCACTGGCCAGGATCCCAGCGAACGGGACCCCAAGGGGCTGCGTGCGTCCTATGACGCCTTCAACGAATTGATCAAGCGCTACCCGGACAGCAAATACGCGGCCGACGCCCGCCTGCGCGTGGTGTGGTTGGTGAACGCCATCGCGATGAATGAAGTCCACGTCGCGCGCTACTACTACGAGCGCGGCGCCTACGTGGCGGCGGCCAACCGCGCCCAGACCGTCATCACGGATTTCCAGGGAGCGCCGGCATCGGAAGAGGCCCTGTACATCCTCTACAAATCCTACGAAAAGCTGAAAATGCCGAAGCTGGAAGCCGACGCCCGCCGGGTGTTGAACACCAATTTCCCCAACAGCACATTCCCCAGCCAAGGGTTCAAAAAGGATAAGAACTGGTGGGATCCCTGGAGCTGGATGTAAACCGGCCAGCCCGGTGACGCTACGCGCCACCGCACCGTATCCTGAAACAGTCTGGCCCCATCAGGGACGCAGCGGATCCGGCTCCGCCGGTCCGCCAGCGTCGCCCCCTTGAGGGGGAAGCGCGAAGCGCTTCGGGGGTGGGCTTAACCCTGCGCCTTGCGCGACAGAAACGCGAGGGCCTCGTTCAGCTCGCGCGTACGGGCAAAGGGCGGCAGGCCGCGCCAGAGGCGCTTGCCGTAGCTTTTCTCGACCAACCGGACATCACCGACCATCAGCACGCCCCAGTCGCCCATGGTGCGGATCAGGCGTCCGGCGCCCTGCTTCAGGGCGATGGCTGCTTCGGGCAGCTGGTATTCGGCGAAGGGATTGCCGCCCCGCGCGCGGCACTCGCGCAAACGCGCCTCGATGACGGGATCGTCCGGCGGCGCGAACGGGAGCTTGTCGATCGCCACCAGTGTCAGCACATCGCCAGGCAGGTCGATGCCTTCCCAGAAACTGGCACTGCCCACCAGCACCGGATGGGTCAGCGTGCGAAAGCGTTCCAGCAGGTCGCGCCGAGTCCCCTCGCCCTGCCGCAGCAATGGCCATTCGACCCCGTCGGCATCGAAGGCATCGGCCAGCAGGCCCGCGAAGCGGTCCACCGCGCGCAGCGTCGTGCACAGGACGAGCGCACCGCCGGGGCTGGCGTGCAGCAGGGGCATCAGCGTCGCGACGAAGCGTTCGGCGAAGGACGGCGCCTGCGGTTCCGGCAGGTCCTTGGGCACGAAAAGCAGCCCCTGCGAGCCGTAATCGAAGGGGGACTCCCAATGCCCCGTCACGGCATCGTCCAGGCCCAGCTGCCGGGTGAAATGGCCGAAGTCGCCATGCACCGATAACGTCGCGGATGTAAGTACCCAGGCCTGGCCCGGCTTGCGGTACTTGGAGAAAGCCTGCGCAACGGACAGGGGCGCCGCATGCAGACGCACATGATGAGTGCCGTGTTCGACCCAGCGCACGGAAGGGCCGGTCCAGTCGGCCAATGGCGGCACCATCGCCTGGGGACTGGGGCGCGTGCCGTCGGGCGCCGGCGCGCGGGGCGCATCGGACCCGGTGGCCGCCGCGTGCGATGCGTCCGATGCGATGGCCGCCGATACGCCCGCGGCCATTGCGGCCGACCAGGCGGCGATGACCGCGTCGTCGCTTTCCTCTGGCCCGGGCGCCCCCGCGGCATCCGGCCGCGCGGGCGGTGCCCAGCGCTTGAGCCGCAGCAGGATGTCCGCGCCCTGCCGCGCGGCCGCGGCAAGGTCCGGATGCTTTTCCGCCACCTGGGTCAGGCCGCGCGTGACCGCGTGCACCGCATCGTTGAGGGTATGCAGCGCTTCATGAAAGCCATCGGCGTCCGGTACGGCCTCGAAGTTGGCCTTGCGGCCGGGCATATGCTCGATCGCCCCGCAGGAAAGGCGCAATTCGCGCGCGGCGTGCTCCAGCTTGCGCGACGCTTCGCCCCAGTTCATCGCTTCGCGGGCATAGGCCAGGCCGGCGGCTTCGGCGGCGCGGCCGAAGTCCAGCAACTGGTGCGTGGACAGGCTGGTGCCCAAAAAGCGCGTGGCGGTGTCCGGCAATTGGTGCGCTTCGTCGAAAATAACCGTGTCGGCTTCCGGCAGGAGGTCGGTAATCCCCTCTTCGCGCAGCACCAGGTCCGCCATGAACAGCGCGTGATTGATGACCACCACGTCGGCCTCCTGCGCTTCGCGGCGGGCCTTCACCACAAAGCAATCGCGGATGCGCGGGCATTCCTGGCCCAGGCAGTTTTCGCGGGTGGAAGTCGCGCGCTGCCAGATGTCGGCGTCTTCCGGCACCTGGGCCAGGTCGGCGCGGTCGCCCGTGCTGGTGTGCGCGGCGAAGCGCTGGATATGCCGCAGCTGGCTGATTTCCGCGCGGGATTTCAGCGCGCGGTCATCGCCGGACAGGCGGTCCAGATGATAATGGCAGAGATAATTGCCCCGCCCCTTCAGCAGCGCGGCCGTCACCGGCACGGCCAGCGCAGCCCGCACGCGGGGCAGATCGCGATTGAAGAGCTGGTCCTGCAACGTGCGGGTGCCGGTGGAAATCAGCACCTTGCCGCCGCCCAGGAAGGCCGGCACCAGATAGGCCCAGGTCTTGCCGATGCCCGTGCCCGCCTCGGCGACCAGGGTGGAGCGGCGTGAAATGGTCTGTTCGATGGCCTGCGCCAGCTCTACCTGGGACTGGCGCAGGCGATAGCCGGGCGACGCCTTCGCAAGCGGGCCGTCTTCGGCGAAATACTCGGCAAGCTGCAGATGCAACATGGAAAGATAAGGTGGCGGTACAGGCTGGAATCATACCGTCCGTGGCGGTGCCCGACCCTAATGAGGGACAAAATCATCCCGGGCGCATTTTTTCGCCGTCCGCCCTTGTGGCAAAATCCGGCGCTTGTTTTTCGTAGTTTTTCCTTCTTTGTCGCCCAAGAGATGCCTGAGACCTCCGCTACCACGTCCGCCGCGGCACCCGCCGTCGACCAAGCCCGCATCATTGCCCAGCTCGCCGCCGAGCTCGGCGCAAGGCCCAACCAGGTCGCCGCCGCGGTCGAACTGCTGGACGACGGCGCCACGGTTCCCTTCATCGCGCGCTACCGCAAGGAAGCAACCGGCGGCCTGGACGATACCGTGCTGCGCAATCTCGAAGTCCGCCTGGGCTACCTGCGCGAACTCGAAGAACGCCGCGCCGCGATCCTGGACTCCATCGGCCAGCAAGGCAAGCTCACGCCCGAATTGCGAAAGGAAATCGAAACGGCGGATACCAAGCAGCGCCTGGAGGATCTTTACACGCCCTACAAGCCCAAGCGCCGCACGCGTGCGCAGATTGCGCGCGAGGCCGGCCTGGAGCCCCTGGCAGACGCGATCCTCGCCGATGCGGCCTGCGATCCGGCGCCACTGGCCCAGCAATACCTGAATCCCGAAGCCTCGATCAACGATGCCAAGGCAGCGCTGGACGGCGCGCGCGACATCCTGGCCGAACGCTACGCGGAAAACGCCGACCTGCTGGCCGACATGCGCGAACACCTTTGGTCCACCGGACTGCTGTATTCCAAGGTGGCGGAAGGCAAGGAAGCGGAAGGTGCGAACTTCCGCGACTGGTTCGACTTCAACGAGCCCTTGCGCACCCTGCCTTCGCACCGCGTGCTCGCGCTGCTGCGCGGTCGCCAGCAGGGCGTGCTGGAACTTCGCCTGGGCCTGGAAGCGGAACAGGAAGCGCTGACGCCGCACCCTTGCGTGGCGCGCATCGCCAGGCTGCTCAAGCTGGGCACGCGGCTGTTCGACATCGACGCCTCGCCGCGCGACCGCTGGCTGGGCGAAGTATGCCGCTGGACCTGGCGCGTCAAGCTGCTATCGGCCTTCGAAAGCGAACTGGTGGCCCGCCTGCGCGAAAGCGCCGAAGCCGAGGCCATCCGGGTCTTCTCCGCCAACCTGAAGGATCTGCTGCTGGCTGCGCCGGCCGGTCCGCGCGCCGTCCTCGGGCTGGATCCCGGCATCCGCACCGGCGTCAAGGTCGCGGCCATCGACCAGACGGGCAAAGTGGTGCAGACGGCAACCGTCTACCCCTTCGAGCCCCGCCGCGACCGTGAAGGCGCCATCGCGACGCTGGCCGCCATCGCGGCCCGGCACAAGATCGAACTGGTGGCCATCGGCAACGGCACGGCCTCCCGCGAAACCGAGAAGCTGGTCGGCGATCTGATGGCACGCCACCCTGAACTGAGCCTGACCCGCGTGGTCGTCTCCGAGGCGGGCGCCTCGGTCTACTCGGCGTCGGAACTGGCGGCGCTGGAATTCCCGGAACTGGATGTCAGCCTGCGCGGTGCCGTCTCCATCGCCCGCCGCCTGCAGGACCCTCTGGCGGAACTCGTCAAAATCGAACCCAAGGCCATCGGCGTCGGACAATATCAGCACGACGTCAACCAGCGCGAGCTGGCCCGGTCGCTGGATGCCGTCATCGAAGACTGCGTGAATGCGGTGGGTGTCGACGTCAACACCGCTTCGGCGCCGCTGCTGTCGCGCGTGTCGGGCCTGAATTCCTTGCTCGCCAAGAATATCGTCGCCTGGCGCGACGAACACGGCGCCTTTCCTTCGCGCGACGCGTTGCGCAAAGTGGCGCGCTTCGGCGACAAGGCGTTCGAGCAGGCGGCCGGCTTCCTGCGCATCCGTGAAGGTGAAAACCCGCTGGACGCCTCCTCGGTGCATCCGGAAGCCTATCCGGTGGTCGAGCGCATCCTCGCCCGCATCCAGGCCGACGTGCGCGCCGTCATGGGGCAGCGCGAGGCCCTGAAGGGCGTGTCGCCGGCCGAGTTCACCGATGAACGTTTCGGCCTGCCCACGGTGCGCGACATCTTCGCCGAACTGGAAAAGCCGGGCCGCGATCCACGTCCGGAATTCAAGACCGCGCAGTTCAAGGAAGGCGTAGAGACGCTGAACGACCTGCACGAAGGCATGATCCTGGAAGGCGTGGTCACCAACGTCGCCAACTTCGGCGCCTTCGTCGATATCGGCGTGCACCAGGATGGCCTCGTGCATATCTCGGCCCTGTCCGAAAAATTCGTCAAGGATCCGCGCGATGTGGTCCGCGTGGGGCAAACCGTCCAGGTCAAGGTGCTGGAAGTCGACGTGGCGCGCAAGCGCGTGGCCTTGACCATGCGCTTGAACGACAGCGCCGCGCCGGCCCGTCGCGCGGGCGGTGGCGACAACCGCCCCACCCCCGCATCCCGGCAAGGGGGTGACCGGTCGCGGCGCGCCGGCCAGGATAATCGCGGTGCGGCGCCCGCTGCCGGCGGTGCCATGGCCGATGCGATGGCGCAGGCCCTGGCCAAGCTGAAGCGCTAGCACCGCAGCGGAGCCGCCGCATGGCGGTAGGGCCTGGATACGGGCGCATCGCGCGCCTGCGTCCAGGCTAACCCTCTGACCGAAGGTAACCGGTCGTCAGCTCCGCCATCGCCTCATACCGGATCTGGCGCATGATGCCCGGACCGAGATCCTTGCGCGCGTCGGCCACCAAGGTCTGGTCCTGCGGGTCCAGGCCGAGCCTATCGATTTCCTGCTGCAAACGCCGTTCGAAAGCCTCCAGCATATCGTGCGACCGTTGCTCGGCATCGGCGTATGCCTTCGCATCCCGGCGCTTCAGGAGGTTTTGCCACGGTTCATAATCCAGGACGAGGAATTTTTCGAAGCCATCGCGCTCGCGCGCACGTACCTGTTCCAGCGCCACTTCCAGATCCTCGGCGGTGACCTCCCTGCGGTCGTAGAACCGCATTCCGGGCGCCACGGTCGTCAGGCCCAGCGAATCGCGCAGCTTCACCACGTAAGAGAGATACACCTCCACTTCGTCGGATACGCTCAGCGTGCGCTCCTTTTGCCGGGCGATGTCGGTCAGTGCGTCGATACGAAACATCTGGCGGGCGATGGCCACCACATCCGCCATGCGGCTGTCGTACACTCCTTGCCGTACATCGTCGTTCAGCCGCAGTTTCTGCATATCGTTCCAGACCGAAACGATACGATCCTCGCAACTTTCCGCGGCTCCCTGGCATACCGCCAATGTGTCCTGCAGCAGCGCATTGCGCTCCGGCTTCGCCAGTTCCACCAGCCAGTCCTCGACCTGGGTCCGGAACGCCGCGTCGCTGTAGCTGACGCTGGTACGCAGCAGATCCAGGAACAGCGAGAACTGCGTGGCGCCGTCATGCCTGCCCATTGCCTGCGCGACGGCTTCCCACCTGGCCCGGTCTTCCCTGCCGGACTTCGACCACCACTGCTGCACCGCCTGCAGCAGCGTCCGCACATGCTGCACCCGCTGGTCGCTCGTTCTCAGCATCGAAAAGAAAATCCGCGGTCCGGCGCGATCGGCGGAAATCACCGGAATGTCCTCCAGTGACAAAGGATTGCCGTCCAGGTGTATCCGCGCCGCCTCCAATGTCGCGATGCCGGGCGGGAGTTCGACGATGTCATTGCGCTGCAGGGCCAGGATCCGCAGGTCCGGGGGCAGGTCCCTCGGTAGCCCCCGCAGCCGGTTGCTGGAAACGGCGAGTATTTGCATTCCGCGCGGCAGATTGTCCGGCAATTCCTCCAGCAGATTGGTGTCCGCGTCGAGGATACGCAGTGTATCCGGCAAACGTGTCAACTCACGCAGGCGATTGGAAGAGACGTCGAGTTCATCGAGCGTCGCGGGTAGCCGGCCGGGCAACTGCGCCAGGCGGTTGCGGCTCGCATACAGCACTTTCAGGCTCGGCGGCAGATTCGCCGGCAGTCGCGCGATCTGGTTGTCCGACACGTCGAGCAGGCGCAGATCGGGGGGAAGGCCCGGCAGATCGCGCAGGTGGTTGCCGTCGCTGATAAGCTCGCGCAGCGATGAAGGCAGGAGCGGCAACGACCCCAGCCGATTGCGGCCGATATCCAGCCGACGGAGCCGTGACGGGAGCACGAGTGCCGGCGTTCTCAGCAGGTTCCCGGAAACATCGAGCTCCAACAAGCCGGCGGGAAGGTTGGAGGGCAATCGCGTCATGCGCGTACCCTCCGCGCGCAGGACGCTCAGCCTCTCCGGCAGGTTGCTCCAGTCGCGGACGGGATTATGGGACATGATCAGAACCCTGACGTCGGCCGGCAGGGGCGGCACGCTGTCCAGTTCGTGATGGGACAGATCGATCTTCATCCCGCGGCTTGTACGCTCATTCCTCAGGATCGCCTTGAAGGTCGCCTTGTCGACGCCGCCATAGCACAGGATTTCCTCCAGTTGCCGGCGCAGGCTGCGCACGGCCAATTCCCGTGGCGCGATCGCGGTCGCCCCTTGCCCGGCCGGCATCCCGCCCGACCGCGCCGCCTCGGCTCCTTGCCGGCGCCATTCGTCCCAGGCCTGCTCCAACCGCGGGTCCAGCGCGGGCAGGCCCTCGGCCCGCAGGGCCGCCAAGGGGTCGTCGTTCTGCAGCAGCCCCGTCATGTTGTTGTAGACCGCCGCGAACTCGTCGATCGCCTGTTCGCCCACATTCCCGATGGCATCCAGGTCCAGGTGCCAGATATGGGTACGCGTCGGATGGTCCAGCGACGGCCGCGCCACCGCATCGCCCGCGGCGCGCAAAACGATCTCCGGCGCCTGCCCCGTCAGTTCGTAGTGCGCCGTCATGGCACGCATGATGGCCAGCCCCCGGCGATCGCGCGCGATCCGATCGAACAGCGCGCGCAGTACATCGATCTCATCGGGAAGGGCACCGCGCAGCGCGCTGGCCGCCATGGCATCCTGTAGCCGCGCCAGCCGCCTGGAGTCGGGACTCACCCGGACGTCCATCCCGGGCGCGACGCTGCCCCGCCAGCGGCCGCGCAGGCCGTAACGTGACGACTGATTGCCGCCGCCGGCCAGACCGGGCACGTCCGCGCTGCGCCACAAGCCATCCCGCCCGTCGTAAAACAGTCGATGCACGATAAGGTCGGGAACCACGCCCGGCGGAGCGGCGACGCGCCATATCGGTCGAGCCACTGTGGACACTGCGGCGTCCGGGATCACCCGCACGTAGTCGGCCCCGAGCCTCGCATAGCGGTTGCCATTCAAGCCAACGGTGCCGTCCGGCTCGACGCGCCCGTGCTCCAGCATCCGTATATCGGCCGGTGTGGCGACGCGATAGCGCTCCAGGCTGGACACGGGCATGGTCTGGTGCAGCCAGCCGCCGCTGTCGGCAAGCAGCAGCGCGCCCGTCCGCAGTCCCGCCGCGTCGACCTGCGTGTAAACGCCGCCACGTTCGCCGTAGGGAAGCAGATTCAGCATGCCGCCCCGCATGTTGCGCGCGGTAACGGCGCGGACCGCCGTGATCGTATCGCCCGCCTCCGCCCTGGCCGTGGCCGCGGCCGCGCCGCGAATGCGCCACACGCCATCGGGGACGGCTGCCGCGCGTGAACGGGCGACGACGCCCTCCAGGACATCGGCCAGTCCCGGTGCGGTGGGCCGAAGCGCCTGCGCCACCCGCTGGACATCCAGCGGCCGCAGGCGCCCCCAGCCCTGGGCGGCGGACCCCACCAGGCTTTGCTTGATGCGGTCCCGCAACTGCGGGACCCCGCCAGCCAGGCGCCGCAGACCATTCAGACCAGGCCGGGCCGCTGCACCGCCGAACCGCACGCCCATGGCGAGCCAGGGCGTCGCCGACCTAGCCGCCGCGCCGGTCAACCGCACGCCGGCGCCAACCAGCGGGATCAGGGTAAGCGTATCCAGCGCGCCCATCACGATCGATGTGGGGATGTCGCCCTTGCGCAGCGCGACCACCATGGCGCGGAACGGGATCAGGTTCAACAAGGCATCCACGCCCGCCTCCGCAAGCGTCTCCCCGCGTGCGGCTTCGCGTCCCTTTTCGATTTCGGCATGAAACATGGCGCGCAACCATTCCCGAATGGAATCGGAAGGACCGGACGCTTTCTCTTCCACCGTCACGCGGGCAAGCCAACGGCCCGGAGTGGCCGCCAGCTCGGCCAACGCCGCGCCATCGTCGAACGCCAGCTCGTGCTCCTTGCGCAGCCAGGACTCGGCCGACGCATCCTCGGGCAGCACCCGCACCGCGCCGGTCTGGCTGGACACAAAGCACGGGTGCGTCTTGCCGGCGCTCTGGATGGACACCAGGAAGCCGCGCGATGGCCGGGTGCCATAGACCTCGGAGTACTTGCCCCCGTTGCCTATCCGCATGCCCGGAGCCGGCGCGAAAAGACGCATCGTCGCCCTCGATATCGATACCGTCGCGCCGGTCAGGCCGATACCGGCCTCTCTGGCATGCAGGGACAGGCGGGCGGACAGCCATTGCGCCAGCCGCGCGGACATGCGTTGCTGGTGACTATCGAAGCGCCGGGTGAATTCCGCGTCCAGGGAATCGGGCAGCGCGCGCAACACCCGCTCGACGTGCTCGTCCGTCAAAGTCGCGCCACCGCTCGCTCTCATCCTGCGGACCCCGTCGGCGGTCAGCTTGTCGCGATTGAAGTAGTAGTCCCCCGCCCGCTGGCTGCGCACCAACGGCGGCGACGAGGCCGAAACGCTGGGATACTCCGTGTCGTAACGGGGTCCCTCCAGGAGGCCTTCGGGATCGACGCCCTGCTCGCGCAACAGCGTGTCGGCCAACTCCCCGCGCCCCAACAAAGGTGGCTCGGTGGCCAGCCCATCCAGCGCCTGGTAAAGATCCATCTCGTCCTTGAATTCGGCGCGCAGGAAGTCGTCGACCTGCGCGGCGATCCTGTCCTTGTCCCCGCTCGCCCAGGCTCCGTCGTCCACTTTGCCTTCCATGCGCGCGACCGCGACGAGCAGGCCTTCAGGCGTGCCGGACAGCGCATGATCGGCCACGGCCTGCCGACCCAGGGCCACCAGGGTTTCGGTACCCAGCGCGCGGCTCTCCAAACCGAGTTCGCGTGCCGCATGCACGCCCACCTTGTAGGCGATGCGCTTTCGGCTGTCGCGGCCGACCGCCTCCGGGACTTCGATCGCGCCCATCCCGGGCTGCCGCGCCGCATGGGGTAGCAAGAGCGGCAACAGGCGCAATACGTCCGCTGCCTCCAATTCCGCCTCGGGCGCCCGCGCGGCGTCTCGTGGCGCGCGCACCGCGGCAAACATCCCGCTCATGTCGGCCGCATGGCCGGACGCGGCGCAATCCTGCGCGCCCTGTCCGCTCATGCCATCGCGCGCCGACGCGGGGCTCGCGCCGCCGATTGGCGCGCTCAACGTGTATCCCCTTCAGGCCGCGCCTGCCGGGTCAGCGGCGCCATCGCGTCGTAGCGTATCCGCCTCATGACGTCCGGTCCCAGCCGCTTGCGGGCGTCCGCCAGCGCAGGCGTGTCGTTGGCATCGAGACCGAGCTTATCCAGCTCCTGCTGCAGCTCGGACTCGAATCGGTCCTCCAGCCCCCGCAGCGCGGCGGCCTCCGCATCGGCATACGCTCTGGCATTCTTGCGCCGCAGCAATGTTTGCCACGGCCTGTAGTCCAGCGTCAGGAACGCGTCGAACTCCACGCGCTCCTGCGCGAGCACGGCTTCCCTCGCGGTCGCCAGGTCCTGCTCGGTCACACCGGATAAATGGTGAAACCGCATATAGGGCGCTATCGTCCTCAGGCCCAGCGATTCGCGCAGGCCGAACACATAGGCAAGGTAAACCTCGACCTCGTCAGGCTCCCGTCCTCCAGGCGAACCTATACGGGTCAGTTCGCGCTCCTTGTCGCGTGCGATATCGGTCAGGACGCCAAGACGGAACATTTCCCGCGCGACCTGTATGACGTCTTTCTCGCGGTTGTCGTACATACCATGTTCGATGTCATCATTCCGGCGCAGGGTTTGCAGATCGTTCCACGTGGCGATGACACGGTCGCCGCAGGTCTCCGTCGCCCCCAGGCAGGTCTGCAGGCTTTGCTCGAACAAGTCCTTGCGTTCAGGCTTGGACAACTCCACCAGCCATTCCGCGACCTGGGCCCGGAACGCCTCGTCCCGATAGCCGACCGTACGCCGCAGCCTGTCCAGGAACAGGGAAAATTCCATGGCATCGCGCTGCGTTCCGACCTTTTGCTCGATGACCTTCCATCGCGCCTGAGCGTCGATTGATTCGCTCCACCAATGCCGCACCGCCTGCGCCAGCGGACGTACCGCTTGCGTCGCACCACCGCTGAAGCTCAGCGCCGTCAGGAAGAAGCTCGGTCCGGCACGATGGGCGGCCACGCTGGGAACGCCGACCATCGGCAGTGGATTCCCATGCAGGTAGACCTCGCACGATTCCAGTTCGGTGATATTCAGGGGAAGCCGGCCGAGCAGGTTTCTTTCCAGCGAGAGAATAGTCAACCCCGTGGGCAAATCGTCCGGCAAGCGCCTGAGCTGATTGCCGGAAACCCGGATAATCTTCAATCCGCGCGGCAGGCCCGCCGATAACTCGCTCAACAGGTTTCCATCCGCGATCAGCGTACGCAAGGTGTCCGGAAGCGCCGGCAATGTCTCGATGCTGTTGTCGGAAAAATCAACCTGTTCCAAGCGCGTGCGCGATAGATTGGGCACACGCGTCAAGCGATTCCGGTCCACGCGCATAAGCCGCAGGTCGCGCGGCAGGTCGATGACCAATTCAGTGAGCGCATTGCCGCTGGCATCCAGTTCGACCAAGGTGTCGGGCAGCGACGCCAGGGTCTGGAGATTATTGGAAGATACGTCCAGCTCCAGCAAACCGGTACGCGAGAGGTCGGGCAAGTCCGTTAACCGGTTATCCGCGAGATAAAGCTGCCGGAGGCTGGACGGCCACTCGTTCGGCACGCGGGTCAGCGCATTGCCCGACACGTCGAGCAACCGCAGCCCGGGTGGCAGACGGCGCTGCAGCGCCTGGATGGCGTTGTCATACATGACAAGCTCCTCCAGCGAGTTTGGCAGCGCGGGCGCTGCCTTCAGATTATTTCCCGCGATCTCCAGGCGTTTGAGTTTGGGCGGCAGTGCCAGCGAAGCGCCGCGCAGGAAGTTGCTGGACACATTCAGCTCTTCCAGGTCGATGGACAGGTTCGCGGGCAATTTCGCCATACCCGTGTGGTCCGCGTGGAGGACCCGCAGCTTCTTGGGCAGATGACGCCAATCCTCGATAAGATTGTGGGAAACAATCAGCGTGTCCGTATCGGGGGGCAACGGCGGTATGCTGGTCAGGCCGCGAAAGGAAAGCTTGACTCTTACGGTCCAGGTACCCGGCTGGTTTCTCAACAGCGATTTGAAGGTCTCCCGGCTCAATCCGCCATAGCAGCGCATCTCGCGCAACTGCCCCGCAAGATAGTTCCTGGTCGAAACGCGCTCGATCGAGTTCGGGGTCTCCATGATCCAGTCCGCCCACTGCTGTTCCAGGCCCGGATCCAGCGCGGGCTGGCCCAGCGCCAGCATATCGGCGTAGGGATCCTCGTTTTGCAGGAGCCCCGTCATGTTGTTGTAGACCGCCGCCAGCTCCTGGACCGCCGCGTCCGTCGTACCGAACCTGAGCGCTTCCAGATCGATATTCCAGGCAGTGCCGGGCACGGGCCGATCCAGCGATGGCCGAAGATGCGAAGGCGGCTGTGGCTGCGGCTCTGCCTGGCCTTGGAGGTGGGACTCGCCTTGGGGTTGTGACTGGCCTTGCGGTTGCGCTCGAGCTCGCGGTACATCGGCCGTCTGGCGCAGGATGATGTCGGGCGCCTGCCCCAGCAGCTCATGGTGGACCGCCATCGCCCGCAGAATCGCGGCACCGCGCTTATCGCTCCCGATCCGGCCCAATAGCGCCTCGAACGCCTGGACCTGTTCCGGTGTCCCGCCGCGCAGACCGGCGGCGAGCGTGGCCCGATAACGTGCCAGCTGCGCGGCATCCGGCAACAACCCGGCGCCCGAAGCAGTCTCGACATTAACCGTTGCGCACGCCGGCACGCTGCACAGGCCTCTTCCGCCACCGGCCAGGCCCGCAACGTCGGCCTGGCGCCACAAACCCTCGTTCGCGTCGTAGGCGAGTCGATGGGCGATGACATCCGGCGCCATATGCGTGGGCGCCACCGCTCGCCATATGGAACGCCCCGGCGTCGACACAGCCACGTCGTGGATGACCTCCAGGTAGTCGTCCCCCAGGCGGACATAGCGCGTATCGCCCAACGCCACGGTCCCGTCCGGTCCGGCGCGCTTGTCCGTCAAGGCGGCCAGTACATCGGGCGCGGCAACGCGGTAGCGCTCCAGACTGTCCACGGGCAGGGCCTGGTGCAGCCACCCGCCGCTATCGGACACCAGCAGTGCCCCGATCCTCCGTCCGGCGGCATCGATTTGCGTATAAACGCCGGCACGGCTGCCGTAGGGCACCAGTGGCAGCCTCGCACCGCCCAGGCTGCGCGCGCTGACCGGCGATATCGCGCCGATCGCATGCCCTGCTTCGGCAGCGGTCGCCGCGTGCCCGCCGACGCGCCAGACGCCGGCGGGAATCGTCTCGCCGCGGGCGCGCGCGGCAATCCCGCCCAGCAGATCGGCCAGCTTGGGCGACGTCGCGCGTAGAGCGGCTACGATCCGCTGCAAGTCCAGCGGGCGCAAACGTCCCCATCCGCGCATCGCGGACAACGCGAGATTCGTCCTGATACCGTCATACCGCGCCGAAGCCGTACCTATGCCGGCAGCCGCGCGCCGCAGGCCGCTGCTCAATCCCTGTCGCCCCGCCGTACCGCCGAACCGCATCCCCATCGCCACCCAGGGCGCCGCCGACTTCGCCGCCGCCCCTCCCAGGCGTACCCCCGCGCCCACCAGCGGCAGCAAGGACAGCACATCCAGCGCACCCATCATGATCGCCGCCGGGATATCGCCCTTGCGCAGCGATACCACCATTGCCCGGAACGGAATGAGGTTGAGAAGCCCGTCGATCAGCCCCTCGGTCAGGTTTTCGCCGCGGGCGGATTCGCGACCTTGCTCGATCTCCCCATGGAACATGCCGGCCAGGCGTTCCCGGATCGTGTCATGCGGCCCCGACACCGCCTCCTCCGCCCTGATGCTGCTGACCCACCGTCCGGGACGGGCATCCAGTTCGGCGCGCGTCGCCGCGTCCTCGAAGGCCAGCTCGTGGTGCTCTCTCAGCCACGACTCCATGGACGTATCGGTTGGCACCGCATGGACAGCGCCGGTACGGCTCGAAACAAAGCAATGTGAGGTCTTATCCCGGCCCTGGATGGCAATCGTGAAACCACACAAGGGCTTGACGATGGTGTTCTGGGCCGAATATCGGCCGCCGAGCGTCGCCATGGACCTGAGAAACCGCAGGGTGGCGCGCGACACCGTCACCGTCGTGCCGGCCAGATCGATGCCGTGCTCTCTGGCGTACAAGGACAGCCGCGCGGCGATCCAGTCCGACAAGTACCCCGACATCCTGCGCTGGTGCTCATCGAAGCGGCGCGTGAACTCCTCGTCCAGCGACGCCGGCAAGGCCCGAAGTATCCGTGCGATGTCGTCTTCGCTCGGCGTGCCGCCACCGCGCATGCGCATCTTGCGCAGCAGCCCTGCCGTAAGCGTGTCCCGGTTGAAATACTCCTGTCCGGCCTGCCATTTGCGAATCAGCGGCGCCGACGATCCCGCGATGCTGCTGTGCTCGTAATCCAGCTCCCCCTGCGCCAACTCCTCGGCGCTCACGTCGCGGCCGCCCAGGCGCGCTTCCGTATCGATACCCTGCTCGCGCAACAAGGCATCGGCCAGCTCGCGCCGTCCCAGCAAGGGCGGCTCGGCCGCCAGCCCCGCCAGCGACCGGTGCAACGCGATCTCGTCCTTGAATTCGGTGCGTACGAACGCATCGACCTGGTCGGCGATCTTCTCGCTATCGCGAGCCTTCCACGCCGCGTCGTCCACCTTGCCTTCGGCGCGCGCCATGGCCAGGAGAACGTTGTCGGCCGTGCCCGCCATCATATGATCGGCCACCGTCTGCCGGCCCAGGGCCAACAGGTCCTGCGCCGATAGCTCGCCCGTGTCCAATGCGAGCTCGCGCGCGGCAAGCACGCCCAACTTGAACAGCATCCGGCGCCGGCCATCCCCGCCGATCTCTTCGGGCACCGCGATGTCGGCGCCCGACTCCGACGCCTGCTCCGCGGCCGGCGCGCCAGGCGGCAGCGGTTTCAGGACATCGGCATGACCGAGCACGCGCGCTGCCGGCGAATCGCCGCCGGCCGGGGCGCCCGGCCGCCCGGCATCACGCGCGAACCGTGGCGTGCCGTCGGTTGCCTTTGCCACGGCAACATCCCTGGCTGGGGCCACCGTCGCGAGCAGCTCTGCCATGTTTTTGCCCAGGGTCGCGACCGCTGCGTCATTGCGTTCCCGCGTAGTGTTGACATCATGGATGCTGCCCTGGACGGTCGTACCCGCCCCCCGAACCTGGACACTCAATCGGCACCTCGACAAATGGATTGCGCCGACGCGACGGGTCGTCGGCGCCGGCAAGGAGTCGTCGTCCGGCGCCATCGAGCCGGACGCGTCTCCGCATCTGTCGATCCATGAATTCGTGCGTGGCCGGCCACCCGGCCGCCCACGCGTGCGACTGTTTCACTCAACGCGCGCCCTCGACAAACGTACCGGCCGAAGATATTCGCCGGCCGGCGCGGATCATGGGCGGATGACGCCCATGCCGCCGTGGGTCGATACGAAGCGGGCGAAGTTCCTAGTGATGTCGCATCTAACGGCCGTCAGGACGCCGAATCGCGCATGGCTTGCGCCAGCGCGTCCAGCGCGGCGCGCACGCGCGCCACCGCGGCATCGCGTGCCGCCGCGTCCGCCTGACACGGCCCATGCGCAACTTCCTCGCCGTCAAGGAGCGCGGCAAAGGCCACGCCCTGCTGCTGCGTCGAATCCCGCAAATCCACCGCTTCGGATTGCATGCGACGCATCACCGCGCCCGCCGCCTTGGGATCGGCGTAGGGTATCGAGCACAGGAGTTCCTCGCCATCCGCGGCCAGCAGACGGAAACGGAAGCTGCCCGATTCATCGCGGAAGCTCACGAAGCGCGGCCCCCGGGCAACAGCCTTCTTGCCGCCCTGGCCCGTGGCGGCCGGTTTCACGGCCACCAGACGACGCAGGCCGACGGCATCGCGCAGCCGCGCGATGAAAGGTATGGCGAGCTTGCGGGCCTTCTCCGCGCCCGCCATCAGGATGTCCTCGATGCGTTCGGGCCGGCCCATCAATTCGACATATCGCTCGCGCATCTGCGCCAGGTCGGCCTCCAACAGCTCGCACAAGGCCTGTTTGGCATCGCCCCAGCCCATGCCGTCCTCCAGCGCCTTGCGAAAAGCGCCGGACTTGTCCGCCGGCGCGAAGGCCCGGTACAGCGTGTACAAATGCGAATTCTCCGCGTCCTTGGGTTCGCCGGGCTGGCGCGAATCCGTCACGATGCGCATGACGGCGGCGCGCAAGGCGGACGCGCCGCCCTCGAACAGCGGAATGGTGTTGTTGTAGCTCTTGGACATCTTGCGGCCGTCCAGGCCCGGCAAGGTCGCGACATCTTCGGCGATCACCACTTCCGGCAAGACAAAATAATCGGCGCCGTATATATGGTTGAAACGCTGCGCGATGTCACGCGCCATCTCCAGATGCTGGATCTGGTCGCGGCCGACCGGCACCTTGTGCGCGTTGAAGAGCAGGATATCCGCGGCCATCAGCACGGGATAGGAAAACAACCCCATGCTGATACCGTCGTCCGGGTCCACGCCCTTGGCAGTGTTCTGGTCCACCGACGCCTTGTAGGCGTGCGCGCGATTCATCAACCCCTTCGGCGTCACGCAGGTCAGCAACCAGCAGAGCTCCGGGATCTCTGGAATGTCCGACTGACGATAGAAGGTGACGCGTTCGGGATCGAGCCCGGCGGCCAGCCAGGTGGCCGCGATCTCGAGCCGGGATCGCGCCACGCGCGCCGGATCCTCGGTGGTCTTGATCAGCGCGTGATAGTCCGCCAGGAAAAAAAACGCGTCTACGCCGGGCTGCTCGCTGGCCTGGATGGCGGGGCGGATGGCACCGGCGTAATTGCCCAGGTGGGGTGTGCCGGAAGTGGTGATACCGGTAAGGACGCGGGTATGCATGGCGTTCGCACGAATAGAACAAAGGGCAAGTTTACAGCGCCACCGTATCGCGCCGTGTCGACTCCAGATATTCCCTGGACTGCATTTCCATGATCCGGGATACGGTACGGTGGAACTCGTTGGCCAGCGAACCTTCCGTGTACAGCAGTTCCGGCTCCACCGCGGCCGACATGATCAGCTTGACACGATGGTCGTAGAAAACATCGATCAGCCAGGTAAAGCGGCGCGCCTCGGAGGCATTGCGCGGTGCCATCCTGGGCACGTCGGACAGGATCACCGCCTGGAAGCGGCTGGCCAGCTCCAGATAGTCATTCTGCGAACGCGGCCCGCCGCACAGCGTGGCGAAGTCGAACCACACCACGCTGCCGGCCAGCGCCTTGGCTTGCAGCTCGCGATGCTCGATATGCAGCACGGGCTTTTCCGGAGGGCGGTCCGCCAGCTTGTCAAAAGCCAGCCGCAGGGCAGCGTCTGCCTCCGGTCCCAGCGGCGTATGGTAGGCCTGTACCTGCTCCAGCGTGCGCCGGCGATAATCCACGCCGGCATCGACGTTCAATACATCCATGCGCGACTTGATCAGTGCGATCGCGGGCAGGATGCGTTCGCGGTACAGTGCTTCGGGGTACAGTTTGTCCGGCTCGTAGTTCGACGTCATCACGAAGGACGTGCCGTTTTCGAACAGCTTGAGCAGCAGCCGATGCAGGATCATCGCGTCGGCCACGTCGGAAACGTGGAACTCATCGAAGCAGATCAGCCGGTAGCGCTTGGACACGCGCCGGGCGACTTCATCCAGCGGATCCTGCATGCCTTTGACTTCCTGCAGTTGCCGATGGACGCTGCGCATGAATTCATGGAAATGCACGCGCGTCTTGCGCACCACCGGCACCGTGGCATAGAAGGCATCCATCAGGAAGCTCTTGCCGCGCCCCACCCCACCCCACAGGTACACCCCGCGCGGAACGTCGGGGCGATTCAACAGCTTTTTCAAGGCGTTGGAACGCAAGGCCTTGAACCCCACCCAGTCGTCGTAATACTTCTGCAGGCGATCCACGGCGCGTTCCTGCGCCGCGTCGGACCGATAGCCGCGCTCTGCCAGGGCATGCTCGTAATACTCGCGGACATTCATGGGGTGTTCCCGAAAACCCAAAAAAAAAGCGGATCGTCGAAATCCGCCCGGCCGCGCCGGCGCCCCGTCATGGGGCGGCCGGCGTTGGTCCAGCCACCGTCCCGGCCCGCGCGGCCCCGCGTGGGTACCGCGGCAAGGCCGGAAGGCGGCCATGCCTTAGAAGTTCAGCGTACGCTTGTCCACCGCCAGCGCGGCTTCCTTGACGGCTTCCGACAAGGTTGGGTGAGCATGGCAGATGCGCGCGATGTCTTCCGCCGCGCCACGGAACTCCATGATCGTTACGGCTTCGGAAATAAGTTCCGACGCCATGGGCCCGATGATGTGCACCCCCAGGACTTCGTCGGTCTTGGCATCGGCGATCACCTTGGCGAAGCCGGTAGTGTCGCCCAGCGCGCGGGCCCGGCCGTTGGCCAGGAAGGGGAAACTGCCGGCCCGGTATTCGCGTCCTTCGGCCTTGAGCTGCTGTTCCGTCTTGCCGACCCAGGCGATCTCGGGCGACGTATAGATCACCCAAGGCACGGTATCGAAGTTGACGTGGCCGTGCTGGCCGGCGATGCGCTCGGCCACCGCGACGCCTTCTTCTTCCGCCTTGTGCGCCAGCATCGGGCCGCGCACCACGTCGCCGATCGCCCAGACATTCGGCAGGTTGGTCTTGCATTCGGCGTCCACCGCGACAAAGCCGCGCTCGTCCAGCTTCAGGCCGACCGTATCGGCCTTCAGGCCGTCGGTATACGGAACGCGCCCGATGGAGACGATCAGCTTGTCCACCGTCAGGGTCTGCTGCTCGCCCTTGGCATCGGTGTAGGGCACCGTCACGGACTTGGCCGTCGCCTTGACTTCGCCGATCTTCACACCCATCTGGATGTTCAGGCCCTGCTTGGTGAAGACCTTCAGCGCCTCCTTGGCCACTTGCTGGTCCGCCGCGGCCAGGAATTCCGGCATCGCTTCCAGAATGGTGACTTCGGAACCCAGACGGCGCCACACGCTGCCCATTTCCAGGCCGATCACGCCGGCGCCGATGACGCCCAGCTTCTTCGGCACCGCCCCGATGGACAGCGCGCCGTCGTTGGACAGGACGTTCTTTTCGTCGAACGGCAGGCCGGGCAGCGCGCGCGGCGCCGAACCGGTCGCCACGATGATGTGCTTGCCCACCAGGTCGTCCTGGGTCGGGCCCGTTACCTTGACGCCCCAGCCGCCTTCGACCTGGCCGGCGAATTCGCCTTTGCCATGGAAGAAGGAAATCTTGTTCTTCTTGAACAGGTACAGGATGCCGTCGTTGTTTTGCTTGACCACCGAATTCTTGCGCGCCACCATGGTCTCGACCTTGACGCTGGCGCCCTTCACTTCGATACCGTGCTCGGCGAAGTGATGATTCAGTTGATCGTAGTGCTCGGACGACTGCAGCAGGGCCTTGGACGGAATGCAGCCGATATTGGTGCAGGTGCCGCCGGGAGCGGGGCCGCCCTGCGCGTTCTGCCATGCATCGATGCAGGCAACCGACATGCCGAGCTGGGCGGCGCGGATGGCCGCGATATAGCCGCCGGGGCCGGCGCCGATGACGATGACGTCAAATTGTTTGGACATGAATTTCTCGCGGGTTGGTGCGGTGCGGGCCGGCATGCTGCCGGCCGACCGACGGGGTGAGGCGCAAGGCGTTGATTCCGTCCCACGCCTGGCGGCGCCTTGGCACGCGGCCGCCAGGGGGAACCCGCGGTCCCGGGATACATCCACCGGGACCGCATGCGCGGCTTACAGCTCCAGCAGCAGGCGTTGCGGGTCTTCCAGCGCTTCCTTCATGGCGACCAGGCCCAGCACGGCTTCGCGGCCGTCGATGATGCGATGGTCATAGGACATGGCCAGGTAGTTGATCGGACGGATCACGATCTGGCCGTTCTCGACCACCGGACGCTCCTTGGTGGCGTGGATGCCCAGGATGGCCGATTGGGGCGGATTGATGATGGGCGTGGAGAGCATCGAACCGAAGACGCCGCCATTGGAAATGGAGAACGTACCGCCGGTCATTTCCTCGATGCCCAGCTTGCCTTCGCCGGCACGCTTGCCGAAGTCGCCGATGGTCTTTTCGATCTCGGCGATGCTGAGCTGGTCGGCATTGCGCAGGATGGGCACCACCAGGCCGCGCGGGCTGCCGACAGCGATCCCGATATCGAAATAGCCGTGATAGATGATGTCCTTGCCGTCGACCGACGCATTCAGCACCGGGTACTTCTTCAGCGCGGCAACGGCGGCCTTGACGAAGAACGACATGAAGCCCAGCTTGACGCCGTGCTCTTTTTCGAACTTGTCCTTGTACTTATTGCGCAGGTCGATCACGGCCTGCATGTTGACCTCGTTGAACGTGGTCAGGATCGCGTTCTCCTGCTGCGACTGCAGCACGCGCTCGGCAACGCGGGCACGCAGGCGGCTCATGGGCACGCGTTGTTCCGGGCGGCCATCCAGCGACAGCTGGGTGGGTGCCGGCGCGGGAGCGGCTGCGGCGGGCTTGGCGGCGGCTTCCAGCGCATCGCCCTTGGTGATGCGGCCACCGCGGCCGGTACCGGAGACGCTGTCGGGCGAGACGCCCTTGTCGGCCAGGATCTTGGCGGCGGCGGGAGAGGCCACCGTGCTGGCGGCGGCGGCCGGCGCGGCAGCGGGTGCGGCGGCGGCAGCGGCCTGGGCGGCCTTGGGGGCCTCGGCGGCGGGCGCGGTGGGGGCGGGGGCGGCAGCCTTGGCAGCCGTGTCGATCCGGGCGATCACTTCGCCGGAGGTCACCGTGCTGCCGTCGGCCTTGACGATTTCGGCCAGCACGCCGGAAGCCGGCGCCGGCACTTCGAGCACGACTTTATCGGTCTCGACTTCGATCAGGATTTCGTCCGCCTGGACCGCTGCGCCGGGCTGCTTCTTCCAGGTCATCAGCGTTGCCTCGGAGACGGACTCGGACAGCTGGGGAACTACGACATCGGTATTGGCCATTATTTTTTCCGTAAAAGAAGATATTCGTGAGATCTACGCGCGCGGGGCCGTGTCCGCGCCGGGATGCACGGCCCTGTGCCAATGCGCGCTTACTTGGTCAGCATGAAGCCCTTGTACTTGGCCGCCAGGGCCTGCTCCACCAGGGCCTTCTGCTGTTCCTGGTGCTTGGCCAGATACCCCACGGCCGGCGAAGCCGACGCGGGACGGCCAGCATAGGCCAGCTTCTGGCCTTCGGCCATGTTTTCGTACAAGTGGTGCTGCACGTAGAACCACGGCCCCTGGTTCTGCGGTTCGTCCTGAACCCAGATGACTTCGGTGGCATTGGGATACTTGCGCAGTTCCGCCTCGAACGCCTTGTGGGCGAAGGGATAGAGCTGCTCGACGCGGATGATGGCGACGTTATCCAGCCCGCGTTCCTTGCGCGCGTTCACCAGGTCGTAATAGACCTTGCCCGAGCACGCCAGCACGCGCTTGACGGAAGCGCCCTTGATGCTTTCGTCCACTTCACCGATCACGGGACGGAAACCGCCACCCGCCAGGTCGGACAACGGCGAGCCGGCGTCCTTGTTGCGCAGCAGCGACTTGGGCGTCAGGATGACCAGCGGCTTGCGGAACGGCCGGATCATCTGGCGGCGCAGCAGGTGGAAGATCTGCGCCGCGCTCGTGGGCTGCACGACCTGCATATTGTTGTCGGCGCACAGCTGCAGGAAGCGCTCGATGCGGGCGGAGGAGTGTTCCGGACCCTGGCCTTCGTAGCCGTGCGGCAGCATCATGGTCAGGCCGGACTGGCGGCCCCACTTGGCTTCGCCGGCACTGATGAACTGGTCGATCACGACCTGGGCACCGTTGACGAAGTCGCCGAACTGCGCTTCCCAGATGGTCAGGGTATTCGGTTCCGCGCTGGAGTAGCCGTACTCGAAGCCCAGCACCGCCTCTTCGGACAGCACCGAGTCGATCACCACGAACGGCGCCTGGCCTTCCGACACGTTCTGGAGCGGAATATAGGTGCCATCGTTCCAGCGTTCGCGGTTCTGGTCATGCAGCACGGCGTGGCGGTGCGTGAACGTGCCGCGGCCCGAGTCCTGGCCGGTAATGCGGATGGCATAGCCGGACGATACCAGGGTCGCGAACGCAAGATGTTCGCCCATGCCCCAGTCCAGGTTCAGCTCGCCGCGCGCCATGGCGCGGCGGTCGTTCAGCAGGCGGGCCACCAGCGGATGGACCGTGAAGCCTTCCGGCACGGTGGTGATCCGCTCACCGATGCGCTTGAGTTCGGCCAGCGGCACGCCGGTGTCGGCCTGATCCGTCCACTTCGCACCCAGGAAGGGCGACCAGTCGATCGCGTACTTGCTCTTGTAGTCGGTCAGCACCGGTTCGATGGTGCGATGGCCATCTTCCATCAGCTGGCGATAATCCTTGACCAGTTGATCGGCATCTGCGTCCGTGAGGATGCCCTGCGCCACCAGCCTGTCGGCGTAGGCCTTGCGGGTACCGGGATGATGGCTGATCCGCTTGTACATCAGCGGCTGCGTCAGCGACGGCGTGTCCTGTTCGTTGTGGCCCAGCTTGCGGAAGCAGACGATATCGACCACGACGTCATGGTGGAACTGGGCGCGGTAGTCCAGCGCCAGGCGCGTCACGAAGACCACGGCTTCGGGATCGTCGCCGTTCACGTGGAACACCGGCGCCTCGATCATCTTGACCACGTCGGTGCAATACAGCGTGGAGCGCGAATCGCGCGGATCGGAGGTGGTAAAGCCGATCTGGTTGTTGATGACGATGTGCAGCGTGCCGCCCGTACCGTAGCCGCGCGTCTGCGCCAGGTTCAGGGTTTCCATCACCACGCCCTGGCCGGCGAAGGCGGCATCGCCGTGCACCAGCACCGGCAGGACCTGCATGCCTTCATGGTCGCCGCGGCGCTCCTGGCGGGCGCGGACACTGCCCTCGACCACCGGGTTGACGATTTCCAGGTGCGAGGGGTTGAAGGCCAGGGACAGGTGCACCGGGCCGCCACGCGTGGACAGGTCGCTGGAGAAGCCGTTGTGGTACTTCACGTCGCCGTCGCTCAAGCCTTCGGCGTGCTTGCCTTCGAACTCCGCGAAGAGATCGCCGGGCATCTTGCCCATGATGTTGACCAGCATGTTGAGGCGGCCGCGGTGGGCCATGCCGACCACGATTTCCTGCACGCCGTTTTC